>DATDRO010000277.1:0-4041 GCA_035291685.1 Nitrospirota bacterium
GAGAGGAGCGCGAAAGCCAGGAACGCGCCGAGCAGGACCGGCCGCCCTCCGTAGCGGAGAGCCAGGGTGAAAACCATGAGCTGTGTCTTGTCACCAAGCTCGGCGACAAAGATCAGGCCGAAGGAGATGAAAAATACCGTCAAGAGCGTCACTGAGGTTCCTCGCGATGATGCGTAAATTCTAATAACCAAATAGCAAATCCCAAATTACAAACAATCACCACTGACCAAATCTCAATAAGCAAACAGTTCGAAACTTCGAATTTGATTGCTGGAATTTATTTGATTATTGTTGCCTGGTGCTTGCAGTTTATTTGTGATTTGGTGCTTGGGATTTGATATTTTCTTTTAGCACTTCCTTCTGCTTCCTGATCAGCGCCTTGATGCCTTTTTCTCCCAGGGTAAGGAGTTTGGCCAGATCGGCCTTGGAGAACGGCTCGCCCTCGGCCGTGCCCTGTATCTCAACGATCCGTCCGGCGCCGGTCATCACGAGGTTCATGTCGACCTCGGCCTTTGAATCTTCCGCGTAGCAAAGGTCGAGCGCCGGTTTCCCTCCGACGATCCCCACGCTCACCGCAGCGAGATGATCTTTCACCGGCATGGTCTCTATCAGCCCCTGCTTCTTGATAAGGCGGAGCGCATTAACGAGCGCTATGTATGCCCCGGTGATCGAAGCAGTGCGCGTCCCGCCGTCCGCCTGGATCACATCGCAGTCGATCAGCACGGACCGTTCACCGAGCGCCTTCATATCCACGACCGAGCGAAGGGACCTGCCGATGAGCCGCTGTATCTCATGCGTGCGCCCGCCGACGCCTTTCCGCTCGCGGCCGATCCTCTGTCCGGAGGACCGCGGGAGCATGGCGTACTCCGCGGTGACCCAGCCGGTCCCCTTGCCTTTTAAAAAAGGAGGGACGGACTCATTCACCGTTGCCGCGCACAGAACGCGCGTATCGCCGATCTCGATCAGAACGGAACCCTCGGCGGTGGTGAGGTAATTCTTCGTGATCTTTATCCGGCGGAGCTCATCCGCCTTCCTGTTGTCGATACGCATAAAGCATTCCCCCAATAATTTCGAAGCACCATAGTACCCGTAGCTCTCGTGGATTGCAAAGAAAAAATCGGATCAATCCGGGAGCTACCCTGGAAGTTCACGATCCATGTTCTTTTTCTGCACCGCCGTTCACAGCGCCGCGCAAACATGCCAGGTTGTCTTCTGTTTTACACGGCAGATCAGCCGCCCATGAGCGCTTTCGCTTCGCACGCGCATGCATGATCTGTGGTTTGCCCGCCATCTTCAGGTCATGTAGCGCGCGGCCCTGTTCACGGGATGCAGGCGCTTTTTGAACTGCAAAGAACCAATAAATCAAGCCCGGTTGCCATTTCAAAATCTGCGTTCATCCTCGTAATCTGCGGATAAAAACGGCGTTGATCCTGACGTGCTCAGAAATCGAGGGGGCTGGCCAACTCTTTAATGGTTTTACTCGGCACACAGTGAGTGTAGATCATCGTCGTGCGCACATCCGCATGCCCGAGCAATGTCTGAATGGTACGGATGTCGTAATTGGCCTGCAGCAGATGGGTCGCGAAACTGTGTCTGAAAGTATGCGATGTAACCCGCTTCGTGAGCCTGGCCTTCCGGACAGCATCGTACAGCGCCTCCTGGACGCGAGTCTCATGAATATGATAACGCCGAAGCTCCTTGACATCCGGGAGATAGGTCAATGATTCCTGAGGAAAAAACCACTGCCAGATGAAGTCCTTCGCCGCTTTCTGATATTTCTTTTCCAAAGAGTCGTCGAGAAAGGCTCCGGCATAGCCGGCCTTCAGGTCCTCGTCATGAACTTTCTTCACTGCCTCGATCTGCGCAAGCAATTCCGGCATTATCACCTGAGGAATGGGCACGGTGCGCACCTTCCTGCCCTTTCCCCGTACGGTCAGCACCCCTTCGTCGAAATTGAAATCCAGCACCCGCAGTTTTATTCCTTCGAAGAGACGCAGACCGCAGCCATAAAGGAGATGAACGAGCAGATGGTACGGATATTCCAGGTGTTTCAAAACAGCATCAATCTCCCTGCGGGAAAGAACGATCGGTATATAATTCGATTTTTTCGCTCGCGGCGTGTCCTTGTGATCCCCGAAATCCCTCTTCAAAATATGCCGGAACAGAAAGAGCAGTGAATTGAAGGCCTGGTTCTGCGTTGACGCCGAGACCTTGCATTTCACCGCAAGATAGGTCAGGTACGCCTTCACATCCGACGATGACAAATCGTCCGGTAATTTGTTTTTCAAATAGCTCTGGAACTTGCGACACCAGTCCGCGTAGGTTTTGAGTGTTTTCCGTGAATAATGCCGCGTTGAGATCTCGTCCGCTAGTTTATCAATGATCGCGTCCCATTCCGGGGCGCCGGACTTTTCCAGACACCGCCACTCGTTAAATCGCTTTCCGCCCCGAAGGGCGGTCTCCTCTCTTACGCCCTCTCGAACACTAAGCACCCTCTCCCTTTGTCCCTCTCCCCTCTGAGGGAGAGGGGTAGGGGTGAGGGGCGTCATTATCGAGGTGTCCGGGGTGAGGGCGGGTATTCTATCGGTGGACTTTAGAGTGAGACGGTTTATTGCCGGCTTTTTCCCCTGGCCGGTCTTTTCTCTAGACGGCACGGCTGGTGAAACTGATGTCAGGACCCCATCGGCAGTCAAGGCGTCCGGTTTCTTCCCCGACTGCGACGCAAAATAAAGCGACAGGGCATGCGCCGCTTGCACCAGTTGCTTCTGCGATTGATTTTTTGACCGCAGTTTTTCGATGAACAGGCGAACCTGTTCAGACCTTGAATCCGGAGGCGGATATTTGACACGAAAATCGAGGTAATACATAAGCCATTTGCGGTAATCAGTTCGAAGTGCGGTTGATATTGCCTTCTTTGCCATGATGGCATCAAAGGGTATTAATATGTCGTTCGGAATGGGGAGCATACGGTTAGATCCTCCAACGAATATCATTTTTTTAATATTAGTCAGCTTACTTTATATATTCCATAATGTTAATATTAGTCAGCGCAGGAATTATAATGAATTCTGCTGGTTACGTCAAGTTCTATTTAAATAAGCTTGACCATTTATAGCATCCATGATAGTATAATTCCGTCCCTATAATAACTTGTTAATGGGAGAAAAATGAAAATATCAACCTTTAAAGAAGATCTTCTTGGCCTAGAGGGATTTGCTGAAAAGCTGGAGCGCTTTATCAAGGTAGAGCATCGCTTCGTCGCTGAAAGTCTCGTAATCAGCCTTAATGCAGGATTTGGAGCGGGCAAGACCACTTTTCTCAAAATGTGGGTGGACCGAATCGTCAACAACAGGGGTGCCGGCGAGGGACCACTTGTCGTTGAAGTAAATGCCTGGAACGATGACTATTGTGGCGATCCGCTTTTGTCGCTCGTGTCAGCTCTCATTGAGGCCCTCAATAAGAAAGGTAAGGCATCTCAGAGTCTTCGCGACGCCGCCAAAGATGTTGCTTGGTTTCTGACTGGAATAGGTAGCCAAGTTGTTAGTAAGCTGACCGGCATAGATGCTGTTGCAGCCGGGGAATTGGCGGAGAAGAAAAAGGCTGCGAAAGAAGGGAAACAGCAAATTCAAAACAGTCTTTTTGATACATTTGGAAAAAAGAAAAAGGCCCTCCAAGCTCTAAAGGCGGCAATTAGGGATGTTGCTAAAGGCGACAATCCGAGCATCTTGATATTGGTCGACGAATTGGATCGCTGTCGACCTGATTATGCAATCTCTTACCTGGAGACAATAAAGCATATATTCGATATTCATGGGATTGTCTTTATTTTGGCGGTAGATCGTAAGCAATTGGAGTGCGCCGCAAAGGCTTCTTTTGGCATCGATCTGGATTTCCCTGAGTACTATCGCAAATTTGTCCAGCGAGAAGTCGCAATACCTACACCGAATGAGCAAGCATACGGTAGGATCGCAGCCAAATACGTAGATTACTATTTACAGAGAGAGCGGTATTGTTTTATGCAGATAGACAGTGATCGCGTTA
>DATDRO010000278.1:0-3642 GCA_035291685.1 Nitrospirota bacterium
GGCAGGAAGTTCGCGCGGCAGGCGAGAGGGCGGGCCGTTTCCGCCGACACCTGCCGCAAGCTCAATAAAATATTGCAGAAGGCAGTCGAGAGCGGCACGGGTCAGAAGGCGAAGCCCGGCGGATATACGGCGGCCGGCAAGACCGGCACGGCCCAGAAGATAGATTCGAAGACCGGCCTGTATTCGAAACGGGAATATGTGAGCTCCTTCGTCGGTTTTGTTCCGGCCGGATCCCCGAGGCTTGTCATTGTCGTGATGATCGACACGCCTGAAGGGGTGGTCTGGGGCGGCAGTGTCGCCGCGCCGGTGTTCAAGTCAGTAGCCGAACAGAGTCTGGCGTACCTGCAGGTCCCGCCGGACAACGCGGGAGGCAGGATGCTGCTGGTGGCACGATGAAGCTCGGCGATGTCATGGCTGTGGTCGCGGGTGCGGCGACTCTGCCTCCCGGCCAGCAGGGCAGAGAGGTGCTCGAGATCGTCCATGATTCCCGGAAGGCAAAAGACGGTTCCCTGTTCGTGGCCGTGCGGGGGTTTCACTCGGACGGCCATCAGTTCATACCGCACGCCGTCCAACAGGGCGCCGCGGCGGTCATTGCCGAGGCCTGGAATGGACCGCAGACAGACACACCGGTCATCCTCGTCCCGGACTCCCGCGTTGCTCTCGCGCGTCTTGCAGCCGCGTTCTACGGACATCCGTCCCGCAGGCTGAAGCTCATCGGCATTACCGGCACGAACGGCAAGACCACCACCAGCTATCTCGTAAAATCCATTATCGAGGCCGCGGGGCATGTCTCGGGCCTCATCGGCACGATCGATTACCGCATCGGCGACCGGGTCTACCCCGCGCCGAACACCACGCCGGAATCCCTGGACCTCCAGAGACTTTTGGCCGAGATGGTGGAAAACGGGGCAGGCTTCTGCGTCATGGAAGTTTCCTCTCATGCGCTCGCGCTTAAGAGGACGGAGGAATGCGCGTTCGAAGCTGCGGCCTTCACCAACCTGACCCAGGACCATCTCGATTTTCACGGAGATATGGACTCGTATTTTCACGCGAAGCTCGGCCTCTTTACCGGACTTTCTCCAAAGGCCTCCGCGGTCATCAACCTTGACGATGCGCGGGCCCCGGAGATCATCCGGGCGACAAAGGCGAAGGTGATCACCACAGGGTTGTCGGAGCGCGCGGACATCAGGCCGTCGGGAGACATCGGGCATGAGATCACCGGCCTCTCGTTTCCCGTTGCAACGCCGTCGGGAACGCTCATGGCGAGATCCCCTCTTATGGGGAAACACAATATCTACAACATTCTTTCCGCGATCGGGATCGGGACCGCGCTCGGGTTCACTCTCGACCATATCGCCCGGGGTATAGAGAACATGAAGGCCGTACCCGGCCGCATGGAGAAGGTCGACGAAGGACAGTCCTTCAGCGTGCTCGTGGACTACGCGCATACCGAAGACGCGCTTGTCCGCCTGCTCGAGGCGGTGCGGGAAGTCGCTCCCAAGAGGGTCATCACCCTCTTCGGCTGCGGCGGCGACCGGGACAGGACCAAGCGGCCGAAGATGGGAAAAGCGGCGCTGAAGGGAAGCGACATTGTGGTCGTGACATCGGACAACCCGCGAAGCGAGGACCCCGAAGCCATCATCCGGGAGGTAGAGGCCGGCATGGCGGAAGCGGGCGTCAGGATGTTGTCGTCCGGTGCTCATCCTGAGGCCGCACGGGGGAAAAAACCGTACTTTGTTGTTCCCCACCGTGGAGAAGCGGTCGTGACCGCCATCCGCCTGGCAGCGCCGGGAGACGTGGTCGTTCTTGCCGGCAAGGGCCATGAGGATTATCAGATCCTCGGCGACAGGAAGATACATTTTGATGACCGGGAAGCGGCGCGGGAAGCGATACGGAAGAGGATGGGGGAAGGAGTCAGGAGCCAGAAGTCAGGAGTCAGGAGTTGAGATTCATTCTGATTTCGCGTCATCACGAAGAATCATGAAAGATTCAGGCAAAATAATCTCGGGGGAGATCTTGGGGAGGGTGGAGAGGATGGAGATCAAGGGAGTGTCCATAGACTCCAGGACCATCAAAGAAGGGGAACTGTTTGTCGCCATCAAGGGAGACCGGTTCGACGGCCACGATTTTGTGCCCGAGGCGATCAAGCGCGGCGCCTGGGGCGCGATCGTCGAGCGGTCCGCGCTCGAAAGCAAATACGCAAGCCTCGGAGGGCTCAAGAATATCATTGCCGTGGAGGACACGCTCCACTCGCTGCAGGAGATGTCGGCGGCGCACCGGAAAAAGTTCTCTCTTCCCCTGGTAGGCATCACCGGCAGCAACGGCAAGACGACGACCAAGGAAATGCTCGCGTGCATCCTCCGGCAGAAGGGGCCGGTGCTCAAGAATGAAGGGAACCTCAATAATCACATCGGCGTGCCGCTCACGCTTATGGGACTGAATGCGGGCCACAAAACCGCGGTTGTCGAGATGGGGATGAGCGGCCCGGGCGAGATCAAGATGTTGACCCGGCTCGTCATGCCCACGGTGGGCGTTATCACGAACATCGGACCGGCGCACCTCGAGTTTTTAGGGAGTATGGACATGGTCGTTCAGGCCAAAGGTGAACTGCTCGAGAACATGGAGCCGAACAGCATCGTCGTCCTTAATGCCGACGACCGCTATTTCGAAGCGCTCAAGACAAAATTCAACGGCAGCATGATAACGTTCGGCATCGACAACCCGGCGGACGTGACGGCCGTCGACATCCGGCAGGAAAAAAACCTCACCGATTTCAACATCCGTTCGGGAGACTCCGCGGTCCGGGTGCGGCTGCAGGCCGTGGGCAGGCACAATGTGTATAACGCGCTCGCCGCCGCGGCCGCGGCACTCGCCGTGGGCATGCCCCTGGAGAGCGTGAAGTATGGTCTGGAAGATTTTTCCCCGATCGCCATGCGGTCCGAACTGAAACAGATCAAGGGCAGGCTGGTGCTCGAGGACTGTTATAACGCGAATCCCCGGTCAATGGAGGCCGCGCTCGATACCCTGGTTTCGCTTCGTCAAGGCGGGAAGATCATCGCCGTGCTCGGCGACATGCTGGAGCTTGGCGAGGCGTCCGGCGACGCACATCGCGCCATCGGCGCGGCCGCGGCGCGTCTCGGGGTCGATCTCCTGATCACGGTCGGACCGCTCTCGAAGCTCATCGGCGACGGCGCGCGTGAAGCCGGCATGCCGAGAGAACGGGTGGTCGGGGCACGATCGAACGCCGATGCCGCCGCCATTCTCAGGGAGCGCTCCCAGAACGGCGATGTGATCCTCATCAAGGGTTCGCGCGCCGTGAAGATGGAAAAAATCCTGGAGGAGTTCTGATGCTTTATCATCTTTTCTATCCGCTGCATACCGTTTTTTCCGGATTTAATGTGTTCAAGTACATCACGTTCCGGAGCGCCGGGGCGGTGATCACGGCCATCCTGGTGAGCTTTGCGCTCGGACCGCGGATGATCGCCTGGCTCCGCCGGCTCAAGGTGGGACAGCACGTGCGCGACGACGGACCGCAGACCCATCTGTCCAAGCAGGGCACGCCGACCATGGGAGGGCTCCTGATCATTGCGGCGATCGCGGGCTCCGTGGTGCTCTGGTCCGATCTGACGAACGTGTATGTGT
>DATDRO010000279.1:0-10180 GCA_035291685.1 Nitrospirota bacterium
GGACAAAAACATTCATCCGCAGATTCACTCCGGCAGAGAACAAAGTCCACGAACGGGGACAGATGAAGGCTTTGTACCTCGCCGGCAGGACCCGTTGGAAATTCACAGGCAGCGAGTTGTGAATCGTCACCGTGATGAATGCCAAGAGTACAACATTTCTAACGGGTCAGGAGCCGGCTTTTCTCTAACGGGGCAACTATTTTGGTGTGGCGCTGGTGGTCCACAGGAGGTCTATATATGGGAGCAGTAGAGATCAAGCCGGGCATTTACTGGGTAGGGGCCATTGACTGGGCGGTCCGCGATTTTCATGGCTATATCACGCCGAACGGCACGACGTACAACAACTATCTCATCCGTGATAAGCACGTGACGCTTGTGGATACGGTGAAGGAGGATTTTGCTCATTATACCATCGACAACATCAAAAGCCTTGTGGACCCCTCGAAGATCGAGAATGTCGTCATCAACCACATCGAGAATGACCATGCGACGAGCCTCGACCGGATCATGGCCCTTGCTCCGAACGCCGTCATCCACATTACCGAACGGGGCAAGAAAGGTCTTGACCGCTTTTTCGACACCTCCCGGTGGAAGTTCAGGCTCGTGAAATCCGGCGATACGCTCAATACGGGAACGAAGACGATCACCTTCCTCGAAACCCCGATGCTCCACTGGCCTGATTCCATGGTGAGCTACGTGAAGGAGGACAAGCTCCTTATCAGTCAGGACGCCTTCGGCCAGCACCTCGCGTCGTCTGCGCGGTTCGACGACGAGTACTGCGATCAGTGCTCGACCGTGGAGCTGGAGCATGCGGTGCGGGACTATTACGCGAACATCCTCATGCCCTTCGGCGCGCTCATCAAGGCAAAGCTCGCCGAGATACAGAAGCTCGGTCTCGAGATCGACATGATCGCCCCGGACCACGGCATTATCTGGCGACGGGACCCGGGCAAGATCGTCAAGATGTATCTTGACATGGCGAACAGCAAGGCCGACCTCCGCGTCGTGATCATTTACGACACCATGTGGCACAGCACCGAATATATGACGACGCCGCTCATGGAAGGGATCAAAGCGGCCGGAGTCGATGTCGAAGTGATCAAGCTGAGGGCCACTCCGATGAGCATCGCGATCAAACGGTTCTGGGAATCCCGCGCCATGCTCGTCGGGACGCCGACGCTCAATAACATCATGTTTCCGTCCGTCGCTGAGTTCCTCTCGCATTTGCGGGGACTCAGACCGAAGGACAGGATCGCGGGCGCCTTCGGAAGCTTCGGATGGGGCGGCGGCGCCGTGAAGGAAGTCTACGGGGAATTCAAGAAAATGGGGCTCGAGACGGTCGAACCCGGCGTTGAGGTCCTGTACCGTCCGGGCCCTGAAGACGAAAAGAAGTGTTTCGAGTTCGGCAGACAGTTCGCCGAGAAGGTGAAAGAGTACCACAAGAAGTTCTGATTGATAAGCACCAAACATCAACTTTCAAATTATTAACGACAAATCATAAATCGTTTATAACTACTCAGGTCAGCCATTCGCTCCGGCGCATAGCGTGCTACAAGGCTTTGTACTACAACATATTTGATGGCTTATGTCCGCGGTTCTGGTTGATGCGGCTTTAGTTTAGCGATACACTGCACCCTTACTGCGCCGTTCGCTCGTGGCAGACCTGAGTATCTGATAGTTACAACCGTTTTGATATTGGTTGTTGGAGTTTATTTGGAATTTGTCGTTTGAGATTGGATATTATCTTTTCTAAGGAGGCGATAATGTGGCGATGTACGGTATGTGGGTATGTGTATGACGATGCTGCGGAAGGGACGAAGTTCGAAGACCTTCCCGAAGACTGGAAGTGCCCTGTCTGTAACGCGCCGAAAGAGGCGTTCGTCAAGATGTAGCGCGGGAGAAAATGCACCTCCAAAGGCGGTCCGATGCCCGGAACCGCCTTTTTCGTTTGACACCCCTCGATGAACATTCTATAATTTCGCTGTTGCTGTTCAAAGCCTTCCCTTCGCGCGCTGAGGCCTCTATGCCGGATAAAAATTCGATGACCGTGAAGCACTGGCCCGAGGACGAGCGGCCTCGTGAGCGACTTATCGCCCACGGTCCCGCCTCGCTCTCGGACGCCCAGCTTCTTGCGATAATCATACGGAATGGAAAGTCCGGCCGTACTGCGCTTGACCTGGGGCGTGAACTTCTCGAACGATTCGAGGGTCTGTCCGGCATTGATCAGGCAGGCATAAAAGAGATATGCGCGGTCGCCGGCATCGGCCAAGCCAAGGCCGCTGAGATCAAGGCCGCGATCGAACTCGGAAGGCGGTACCAGAAGCCGAGCCTTGCGGGCGCGTCCTTCTGCTCCAGCCAGGACGTGGCGTCGTATTACCGGCCGAGGATGAAGGACGTCAAGCAGGAAGAATTCCGGTGCGCGATCCTGGACACCAAAAACAAGATCGTCAAGGACGTCAAGGTCACCACCGGCACCCTCAACGCCTCCCTGGTCCACCCCCGCGACACCTTCAAGGCCGCTGTCCGCGAATCCGCGGCCGCGGTCATCTTTATTCATAATCATCCGAGCGGAGACACGCGTCCAAGCCAGGAGGACGTCCTGCTCACCAAAAGGCTGATTCAGGCGGGCGACGTGCTCGGCATCCAGGTGCTCGACCACATCATCATCGGCGACGGGGACCATTTCAGCTTCAGGGACAACGGAATGATCAGCCGCACCCCATGAGACCGCGATCACAGAAAATGCCTCTCCACGGCGTTCCCGCGTCCGGATTGGTGGATGCCCATATCCATATCAGGGACGTCAAGGGCCTGGAGACGGTTGCCGCTGCAGGTGTCGTGGCCGTGCGGGATGCGGGCCTTCGTCGTAACACGGAACAGAGCGCTGTTGATCTGCGGGGCAGGATAGACCGTCCTGTCGTCATCTCGAGCCGCTGGGCGATCTACAAAAAGGGAGGATACGGCTCCCTGTTCGGCCTGCCGGTCGAGACCACGAACGAAATACGGTCTGAAATTCATGCGCTCAAGCGCGCCGGCGCCGGTATAATAAAGGTAATCGCCTCGGGAATCGTGAGTTTCAAAGACCCGGGCACGGTGACGCCGGGCGGCTTCAGCTGCGATGAGCTGCTGTTCATTGTCGATGAGGCGCGGAGCATCGGCCTCGACGTCATGGCCCACGCGAACGGAGAGCCGGCCATCGTCGCATCAGCGGAGGCCGGAGTGCGGTCCATCGAGCACGGATATTTCATGACCGAACGTGCACTGGAGCGCATGGCGGAGAAAGAGGTCTTTTGGGTCCCCACGATCGGCGCGCTTGCGCGGGCCGCGGATGCTCGCGGTATATCGAAAGACGCGCAGCATTACGTGGAATCGGTGATCCTGGCGCATCTCGGCATGGTCCTGCGAGCGCATCAAATCGGCGTTCCGCTTGCCATAGGCACCGACTGCGTGGTGCCCGATGCGCGGTATGGCGAGGCGTATGGCGCTGAGCTTGAGTATCTCACGAAGGCCGGCATTCCCCGCGATGACGTGATGAAGATCGCGCGCGAAGGCGGGGCGAGGCTGCTGGGGATTTCTGTTTAGCCACGAATTTGCACGAATGAACACGAATTGGGAAAAAACCGAGAAAAGTGATTTAAGAGAAAAAACGTAACTACTCAGGTTTTTTTCACACTAAGCCACAAAGGCACGAAGAAAAGCTTTAATTCCTGGGTTTTAATCAAAAGACAGATTCATCTTCTGTTTTTCTCTGTGTGCTTCGTGCCTTCGTGTGAGTAAATAGTTTTAGGTCCTGAGTAGTTACGAAAAAACAGGTAGACAGACATTGGTTTTTTGTTTTATTGCCGGTTAAATATTTTCCTCGGGTCGTCGTTATTCGCGAAAATTCGTGTTCATTCGTGGCAGAGAAGAATTTTTAGTGCGGAGGTTTACATGCGAATCGGAATTCTCTCGGGTGGCGGCGATGCGCCGGGGCTCAACGCGGTCATCCGCGCAGTGACGAAGACCGCCATCTTCAAATACGGCTGGCAGGTGACCGGCATTATCGACGGTTTCGAGGGGCTGCTCAGTCCTACCAAGACGCGCCAGCTTACCTCCTGGAATACGAGGGGGATCCTGTTCGTCGGCGGCACGATCCTCGGCACGACGAACCGGGGCAACCCCTTCGCGTACAAGACCATTGTCAGCGGCAAAGAGATCGTTGAGGACATGTCCGAGGCGGTGATCGCCAATATCAAAGATCTCGGCCTGGAAGCGCTTATCGTGATCGGCGGCGACGGCTCGCTCAAGATCGGACACGGTCTGTATAAGCTTGGCGTTCCTGTGATCGGTGTGCCGAAGACCATTGACAACGACCTCATGGCGACCCATGTGACATTCGGGTTCCAGACGGCGGTGGACACGGCAACCGATGCGCTCGACAAGCTCCACACAACGGCCGAGAGCCACCAGCGGGTGATCGTGCTCGAGGTCATGGGGAGATACGCCGGATGGATCGCGGTCCAGGCCGGCATTGCCGGGGGCGCCGATGTGATCCTGATCCCCGAGATCCCGTTCAGCACGGAAAAGCTGTGCGAAAAGCTGCTCGAGCGGAAGAAGGCCGGAAGCAACTCGAGCATCGTGGTGGTGGCAGAGGGCGCGAAGCCCCTCGGTGGCGAGATGGCGGTCCGCGAAAAGGCGGCTGACGGGTATGTGCTGAGGCTCGGCGGTATGGGCGAGATCGTCGGAACGGAGATCATCAAGCGGACCGGGTTCGAGGTGCGGGTGACGGTGCTCGGCCACCTGCAGCGCGGAGGCAGCCCCTGCCCCTACGACCGTCTTCTCGCGACGAGGTACGGGGCCGCTGCCGTGGAACTGATCTCGCAGAAGAAGTTCGGCGAGATGGTATCGTTCCAGCCGCCCGTCATGACATCGGTCTCCCTCGAAAAGGCTATAAGCTCCCTCAGGCTCGTTGATCCCGACGGAGAGCTTGTGAAGATCGCCGAGGGCCTGGGGGTGTGCTTCGGCAGATGATACTCTTTCTCCTCACCTTTTTCACCCTCTACGGCGGCGTGCACGCGTACGCATTCTTCCGCACGCGCAGCGCCTTCGGGTTCGGGCCCGGGGCGGGGATCTCCCTCGCCCTCTGGATGGGCGCGATGGTGGTCATGCCGTTTCTCATCCGGGCATTCGAACGGCATGAATTAGAACTTGCCGCCAGGACCGCTGCCTATATCGGCTACCTCTGGATGGCGGTCCTGTTCCTGTTCTTTTGCGGTTCCCTTGCGTTTGACCTCGTTAACCTCATGGGCCGGATCGCCGGTTGGGCAGTACGCAAAGATCTTTCCCTTCTCCTCATTCCATCAAGACTCGCATTTTTGATGAGCCTCTGCCTCGCTCTCGTCATATCCGTGTATGGTTACTTCGAAGCAGGGAACATCCGGACGGAACGTCTCAGGATAGAGACGTCGAAGCTTCCGGCGGGCATTGACCGCCTTACGATCGTCCAGATATCCGATGTGCACCTCGGGCTGATCGTACGATGTAAAAGGATGGAAAAGATACTCGATATCGTCAGGGCGGAAAAACCCGATATCTTCATCTCGACCGGCGATCTCGTGGACGCTCAGATCAACCATCTGCCGGGGCTCGTCGAGCTCTTGCAGGAAGTTGACGCGCGATATGGAAAGTTTGCCATCACCGGAAATCATGAGTACTATGCGGGGCTTGATAAGGCGCTCGCGTTTACGAGGGCCTGCGGGTTTACGTTGTTGAGAGGCGCGGCCGTGAGCAGCGGCGTGATCAACATCGCCGGCGTTAATGATCCGACGGGTGTGCAAATGAAATTAGAAAAACCTGTTTCGGAAAAAGCGCTCCTGGCCTCGCTGCCGAGGCATAAATTCACGCTCTTTTTAAAACACCGGCCGGTTTTCAGCAAAGAAGCAGCGGGCCTGTTCGACCTTCAGCTCTCAGGTCATACGCACAAGGGTCAGATCTGGCCGTTCACCTACCTGAGCGCCCTTACGTATCCTCTGAACGCAGGCCGGTTCGACCGTGCGGACGGATCCATCCTTTATGTAAGCAGGGGCACCGGCACCTGGGGCCCTCCCATCAGGTTCCTTTCCCCGCCGGAAGTAACGGTGATAGAGCTGGTGAGGAAAAGGGTCTGATCATCGGTTCTCTTCGTCATTAAGGCGACGTCGATCTTGCCGGCCTCGCAAAAAAACCACGATGTTACCCTGAACTTGTTTCAGGGTCTCGCAACGTGTTGAAAAGACGAGATGCTGAAATGAATTCAGCATGACGGTTTGTGCGTTTTCTGGCTTTTTACGAAGGCATCAGTCTTAAGACATCCTTATAATGATGAGTGCTTTTACGGACATTCCCGAAGAGAGTTTTTGTTCACCATCCCGACATTCACTCGCTGAAAACGATCAAGAGGAGTCGCTTCTAAGCCGACTCCTCTTGATGATAAAACAAGCCGCGCTGTTGACCGCGGTTTGCTCACTCATTTGATCTGTCCCCTGATCTCTCCGTCGGGATACTTGTCAGTGTGGACATTCACGTAGGCGTCACCCGATTTGATCAGCCCAACCAGGTCCTTGACCGATTTTCCGGCCAGCGGGCCGATAAGCTCTTTTGACGTAATTGTGCCCTCTGAGAGGGTGCCGCTGAATTTGCCCGCTTTCTTCGGTCCGGCGAAAAGTCCCGCTACCGGCCCGCCATTCTGGCCCATTTTCCCCATATGGATATGGGCAGCGGAGATATTTTCGAGGTCCGTAACCGTGAGCTTATAGGTCAGCTCGTCGTCTTTGGTGAGTTCAAAGGCGGCCTCGCCTTTCGCCAGGGTCTTGACAGGCGGAACTGCCTGCCCCCCTGTGATCTCCGCCTTGAAGCCGTGATGTCCGCCGTATTCTCCGGCCATAACTCCAAGAGAGGCAAACATGGCGATCAACAAAACAACAAATATTTGTAATGGTATTTTTCGCATACCGTCCTCCTTTTTTGCCGCGTTCATTCTCACGGCGAGTAAGTCTTCTCTCTAGTGTTGTGCGTCATAATTACCTTTATCTTGCTTGTCATTCTGAGCGAAGCGAAGAAGCGCGTATTTCCAAAGACATGAGACCCTTCACTTCGTTCAGGGTGACAGGTTTATAAGTAAAGAAGTGTTGGACGCATTACACTACTCTCTTCCCCGCTGCGTCCGAAAACAAAACAGCCGAGTTGCCTCTTTCCTTCGGCAACTCGGCCATCTTCTTTCACAAAGATCCGTCGTTTTCCGCCCCTCTCTCGCGAAAGGTTTAGCTTTATCGGGGAATCTTTCTTGTTAACTTACACCTGCTTAAAAAATAGCACAAGAATGGTTCTTGTCAATATTTCCAAAGTAGTATAAAGAAACACGCTGCGAGACGCGCCGGTCGGATGTCCCGGCCCTTTGGAAATTACTCTGTCCTCACGAGATCCTCAAATCTGATATCCACCCCGAACACCCCAGCGATCTCGTCGGTCTGCGACCTGACGGGCGCCGAGACGGTGATGCAGAGAGCGCCGGTGATCTTGGAGGTGTAAAAGTCGGACACGAAGCTTTTGCCGTCTTTCATCGGGTTGATGAACCACGAACGGTCGGAGAAATTGTCGCCCAGGCCGGCGATCTCGTACTTCGCCTTGTTCTCGATGTCCGTGATGTTCTTCGTGATCTTCTTTCCCTCCGCGTTCACCACATAGGCAAACTGAATGTAGGGGTCTTCCCGCTGCAGCTTCTCCATCACCGGCTCCTGCCGTGCCGGGTCCATGGACCGTATCTCCGGCCGTTCCACGAATTCCTCCACGATGTGGCGCGCGACCTCAGATGCTTTCTTTTTCAGCTTGTCGAGGTCCGAGATGAAATATTCCGGCAGGTACTTCTTGGCCTTGTCGAGAAGTTCTTCATTCGAGATGCTCGTGGTACGGCCCTCCTCGTACTGCTCTGTCACCCACTTGTGCATCTTTACGAGCCCCGGGTGGCGCTTGTCGATCTTCCGGTCGGTCTCGAAGGCAAGGTGGCTGTTCACCCAATGCGCGATGCCCGCCACGCCCGACTTGTCGGTGATGATGACGCCCATGGGCCGCTTGAGGATCTTTGTCGTGTCGAAGATATTGTAGATCTCTTCGTTCTTCATCATTCCGTCGGCATGGATCCCGGCGCTCGTGGAATTGAACTCCGCCCCCACGAAGGGGTGGTTTACCGGGATGCTGAAGCCCAGCTCCCTGCGGAAGTAATCGGCCATCTCGGTGATCGCGGCGGTATCAATTCCCGCGTCGTTTCCCGTGAGGCTCATGTAGTCCATCAGGAGCGCCTCGACCGGCGTGTTCCCGGTGCGCTCGCCGAAGCCGAGGAGCGCCCCGTTCACCGACGAGCAGCCGTACAGCCATGCGGAAATGCCGTTCACGAGCCCTTTGTGAAAGTCGTTGTGGCCGTGCCACTCGAGCTGCTCGGACGGCACGCCGGCATCGTGGATCAAGGCATAGAATATCTCCGGCACGCCGCGCGGGAGCGATGCGCCGGGGAAGGGAAATCCATAGCCGAGTGTGTCACACGCCCTGATCTTCACCGGTATCTTTGCCCCTTGCGAAAGCTTCATGAGGTCCTGCACAAACGGAATGACGAAGCCGTAAAAATCCGCGCGGGTGATGTCTTCCAGATGGCAGCGGGGAAGGATGCCGTGCTCGAGCGCCGTCGCCACGATGTCGAGGTAGGAATTGAGCGCCTCCTTGCGCGACACGCCGAGCTTTAAAAAGATGTGATAGTCGGAGCACGAAGTCAGGATGCCCGTCTCCTTGAGCCCCATCTCTTTCACGAGCTTGAAATCGTTTTTGTTCGCGCGGATCCAGCCCGTGATCTCGGGATAGCGGTAGCCTTTTTCCATGCAAAGCCTCACCGCTTCCTTGTCCTTGGCCGAGTAGAGGAAAAACTCGGACTGGCGGATCACGCCGTTCGGCCCGCTCATGCGATGAAGGAAGTCGAAGACGTCCCCGATCTGTTTGGCGGTATACGGCGGCCGCGACTGCTGGCCGTCGCGGAATGTGGTATCCGTGATCCAGATATCTTTCGGGACATTGATGGGAAGCAGCCGGTCCTCGAGAGCTACCCTCGGCACGGAAGAATAGGGAAACATGTCCCGGTAGAGCTCCGGCTCCTTCACCTCTTTGAGCGGGAATCGCGTTCTCGCCCTTCGTTCTATGATAGACACTGGTGCCTCCTAAACAAAATCAGTATCGCAAAATAAAAGATGTAAATTCCAAAATTGCACTTGTATACAATTTTGCACTTTGCATTTTGACTTTGGAATTCTTTATTTGCTTCCTCGTATTTCTCTGATCACGGCCCCGTAATCCTTATGCCCGAAGACTGCGGAGCCCGCGACGAGGATATCCGCGCCGGCGCGGATGATCTCCGCCGCATTGTCCGGTTTCACGCCGCCGTCGACCTCGATCTCGATCTTCAGGCCGAGGTCGTCGATCCGCTTCCTCAGACTGCGGATCTTTTCCAGGGAAGAAGGAATAAAGGCCTGGCCGCCGAAGCCCGGGTTTACCGACATGATGAGGACCATGTCAACGTTGTCCAGAATATGGTCGAGACCGGAGAGCGGCGTGGCTGGATTGAGCGAAACGCCCGCCCGCACCCCCTTGTGCTCCCTGATCATCTGGACCACTCTGTTCAGATGACGGGTCGCCTCGACATGCACCGTGATATAATCCGCGCCTGCCTTTACAAAATCGCTTATGTACTGCTCCGGCCGGGCGATCATGAGGTGCACATCGAGCGGCAGCCTGGTGGCCTTGCGGGCCGCCTCCACGATCAGCGGGCCGATGGTTATGTTCGGCACGAAATGGCCGTCCATGACATCCACGTGAATGAGGTCCGCCCCCGCCTTCTCCACCGCCTTGATCTCGTCTTCCAACCGGGCAAAGTCAGCCGAGAGAATGGAGGGAGCCACTTTAATTTTTTTCGTCATGAGACTCCTCAAAAAATCAAGTCAAAATGCAAAATGAAAAATGCAGAATGAAAGTAGAAAGAATCGCGCATCAGTTCTCATTTTGCCTTTTGCAATCTGCATTTTGCATTGAGCTACTGCGCGCTCACTTGCTCACAACGATCTCCACGGCACCATCCGCCGAAACCGGATACCCCGGGCCGGGCTTCTGGCTTATGACGACGCGCTCA
>DATDRO010000280.1:0-3476 GCA_035291685.1 Nitrospirota bacterium
TGAGCGCCAGGATATGAAGATCGCGGCGGGTGACAAGGTGGAGATCAAGGGCGTAAAGGCCGCGCGTATGGGTCAGGACATTTTCATCGCAGGCGAGGTGAAAAAGGGCGGTGAGGTCCTGAAACTGCGTGACGAGAACGGCATCCCCCTGTGGGCAGGGGCGCGGCCGTATCAGGCCAAGTAGGGTCAACAGAAAAGAGGTCGGACCAGGGCCTTGTGCAGGATAACGCACAAGGCCTTTTTTTGTCGACGCACGGCTTTTCGTCGGAGCCGACCGGCGCAGGGGAAGGTCAAAAGCATGATTCTGCGCTTTCCCTAAGACCCCCTGTATCACGGGCTTCGCCAACGAATAACTGACGACAAACAACTGACTACTGCCTGAAATTATACGTTGTGAGTTGCAAGTTGACGTGGGGCTGCCCGTGCTCGGTGGTCGTCAAGGGGTGTTTATTTTGGCGGTACAAAATCCTTGACTCTTTACCCTTGCGCCTCTACAATGGTTCGACCATGACGGCTGACAACGGGTTATGAATCTGGATCTCACATATGCTGAAGCGACAGCGAACATCGAAAAGGTCCTCGCGCAGGGCGGTTTTGCCAAGGCCCGCGTGTTCATCGCCCGTCATCGCGGTCGCAGGATTGTCGTAAAGGACTTCGGCTCGAAAGGTTTTTGGGAGCGCAACCTCATCGGCCGTATGGTCATCAGCCGGGAGTTCCGCGCATACCGCGCCCTTGCCGGCATTGACGGACTGCTCGCTGCGGCAAAGAGGCTCACCCCCTTTTCTCTCGCCGTGGAATATCTCGACGGCATTGATCTCGGCGGGCTCACGCGGGGCGAGATCGGCCGGGGAGTGATAGAACAGTTTGAGCGCATCGTCGATGCCATTCATTCCCGGGGCTGGGTCCACCTCGACCTCCAGAGGAGGTCGAACATCCTGCTGGTGAACGGAAAGGTTTTTGTCGTGGACCTCGCATCCGCTTTCCATCCCGGCGGCATCCCGCTGATCGGCCGGGGACTGACGCGTTTCCTGGGATTTTTTGACCGGTTGTCGCTGATCAAGCTGAAAAATATCTATACCCCGGACTCTCTCACCAGGGCGGAACGAAAGTGGCTCAAGGCAAGAAACCTTGTTATGCCGACGAAGTGGTAGGCAGATCATTGCGGAATGCGGAATGAATGACACCCCTTAGCGCTTCACAAAAATTCGTTGCTATTAAAAGATCAAACACTTAATTGGTGTTCATTCGCGCAAATTCGCGGCTAAAAAAGAAAAAAGGAGATAATACATGGCGGTCAAGGACACATTGAGATATAAGCTGACGAAAGTGACGGGGAGGACCCTGGCTGCGGCAGTGGTGGGGATCGTTCTGTTCTATCTGGCAAAGGGCAAGAAGCTGGAACATGCCTGGTTCGTTCCCGGGGCGTTCATCACGTTGTTCGGTGAAGGGCTGCGGCTCTGGGCCGCGGGGCACCTCAGAAAGAACAAGCAGCTTACGGCCACCGGCCCGTATTCATACGTCAAAAATCCGCTCTATATCGGGACGCTCCTTATCACTGTCGGGTACAGCGCCATGGCGATGAACCCCTGGATCATGATCGGCGGTTTTGTATGGTTCTTCATTTATTACGCCCCGTACAAGAAGAAGCAGGAGAACGAGAAACTCGTCCACAGCTTCGGAAAGGCATGGACGGAGTATGACAAGGCGGTGCCGGATTACCTTCCCCGCTTCACGCCGTATCCGGGCAGAGGGAAAAACCGCTGGAGCTTCGACGTGGTGAAGGAGAATTCCGAGCACGAGACCGCTGCCGCGGTGTTCATCGGCTTTGTGATCCTGCTCTTCATGCTGCTGAGATAGTAACAGAACTCTCGCTTGCGGCAGACACCACGTCGATGTTTTGCGTTTGCAAATACTTCGGCTGCGGGATACTATATAACAGCTTTAAAGAATTCAGCTCCTGCCCCGTTCGGTTCGAAGGGGCAGGAGTTTTCGTTTCGGCAGGCGTCGTGAAACAATGTTTGGAGCAATGCCAACTAAAATCGTTATGAAATCGCCCGTACAGAATCAGGACGACCTCAGGCTCATAGACCGCTTCAAAAGCGGAGACGCTGCCGCGTTTGAGGAAATCGTTCTCAAGCATCAGGATAAAATCTATAATCTCTGCAGGCATATGCTCGGGAACGCCCATGATGCAGAGGACGCGGCCCAGGATGTATTCATCAAGGCCTACCAGGGACTGCACAAATTCCAGCCTCACGCCTCTCTCTATACCTGGCTCTACCGCATCGCCGTCAATACCTGTATCGATTACCGGCGAAAACCTTTTTTTGAATCGATATTCAAACACACCGAGGAAGGAAAAGAGCTGGTGTACGACCTTCCATCGGATGCGCCCTCCCCGGAAAGACTCTATCAGTCGAAGCAGATAGGACTCGCCCTGCGGATAAGCCTCGGAAAGTTATCGCAAAAACTGAGGACGGTCATTATCCTGAAAGAGGTCGAGGGGCTTTCCTATGAAGAGATCGCCGAGGTTCTGGATATTTCTCTGGGCACGGTCAAGTCGAGGATCGCACGGGCACGGGAGGAGCTGCTGGAATTAATGAAAGAATTCAGGGAACAAAAATAAGAATGCTTCGTTTAATTAAATAGGTGACGGAAATGAAATGCAGAAAGACAAAACTGATATCAGCCTGCATTGATGGCGAACTGGAAGGCGAGGAAAAAACCCTTTTCGAGGCTCACCTCCGGGGATGTCTCGAATGCAGCCGCAGGATTGAAGAGATCCGGGCGACCCGCGCGCTGTTCACGAACGCAGAGCGCTACAAGGCGCCCTACGGCTTTTCGGCCCGCGTCATGGCGAAGGCGGCCGAAGGAGAAACAAAGAGATTTTCGCTTTTCACGCTCTGGGTGAAATTCGCCGAGGTCGCCGTCGTGCTTGCGATGATAATCGTCGGCGTTATTTCAGGCAGATTTTTAATGAGCAGCTTTATGGGGCAGAGGACGGGGACTATTTCATCTTCTTTTTCCCTTGAAATCTTTGAGCCCACGCCGCCGGATTCGCTCGGCGGCGCGTATCTTGCCTTGCTGGAGACCAAAAATGAAAAATAACAATCTGCTCAAATTTGCCCTCGTTGCTTCCCTCATCTTAAATCTGTCAATTCTTGTTACCGCAGGATACCGGTACACTATGCAGTCCCGGTACTGGGTTTCCCCTTTCGGCAAGGTGATGGAGAGGGACAGATTTTTGTTTGAAGAGCTGTCTTTGAGGCCCGAACAGTTGAAGGCGATGAAAGAAAAAGCAATACCCTTTCGCGCGGAGATCGACAGGCGAAGGCACGAGATAATGAAAAAGAGAAAAACCCTGGTCGCCCTTATGCGCGCCGACAAGCCCGATAAAAAGGGCCTTGACGCGACGATCAGCGAGATAAGCAGGATGAAGGAAGAGATGCAGAGGATGATCGCCGCGCATATGCTCG
>DATDRO010000281.1:0-9893 GCA_035291685.1 Nitrospirota bacterium
AGGATCACGGAGCTGTCCTTACGCAGCCCACGAACGCTTCCTTGTCGCGGCCACATATTTTTCTGTTCTGAGCTTGAAATATAGCATAATTTTGACTGCGCTTCTATTGGAAATTCCCGGCTTTACGAGGATTGGGATTGGTTGGGAACTCATGAGGGAAGGGCTGCCCGCGCATTTATTTGACGGTTTCCTCTTTTCCGCATAAATAGTTAACCCGTTGATTTGTTGAGCTTTACTCATAAAACTATCAGCCTGATGCCCATACTTTTAGCCCCGCAGGGAATTACTTTCCCTGATAATGCTTGCCAAACGGCAGCGACTTTAGTAAAATTGCGCACTACCGAGAAACACCGTTCATTCGCGGTTATTTTTCGGTGAGATAAAACACTGGGATTTTGTTACTCCGGGAGGAAGGATGCTGAGATACCTGACTGCAGGGGAATCGCACGGAGAGTTGCTGATGGGGATCATCGAGGGCATGCCCTCGGGCCTGCTCATCAGAGTAACGGACATCGACCGCGACCTCGCGAGGAGGCAGGCGGGATACGGCCGGGGCGGCCGCATGAAGATCGAGAAGGACACGGTCAAGATCTTCACGGGCGTGCGCTGGGGCAGGGCCCTGGGCAGCCCGATAGGCCTCATGATCCGCAACAAGGACTGGGAGAACTGGCGTGGCAAGATGTCCCCGGACCCGATGTTCCTGAATTCCGCGGAGCCGTTCACCCGGCCGCGTCCGGGCCATGCTGATCTGGCGGGCGCCTTGAAGTATGGGATGTCGGACATACGGAACATCCTCGAACGCTCGAGCGCGCGGGAGACCGCCATGCGCGTGGCTGTCGGCGCCGTGGCCAAGAGATTGCTCGAGGAGTTCGGTATCGAGGTGATCAGCCACGTGTTGAGCATCGGCGGGGTCTTCGCGAAAGTCGGGAACGTGTCGCCTGTTGTCATCAAAAAGAAAGCGGAAGCCTCGGAGCTTCGGTGCGCGGACACCGACGCCGAAAAGAGGATGATGAAAAAGATCGACGAGGCGAAACGGGAAGGGGACTCCCTCGGCGGAATATTCGAGGTGATCATTACCGGCGCGCCCGTGGGGCTCGGCAGTCATGCGCACGCGGACAGAAAGCTCGACGGCAGGCTTGCGTCGGCGCTCATGAGCATACAGGCGATCAAGGGAGTGGAAGTAGGGTCCGGTTTCGGGGTGGCCAACCGTCCGGGTTCCCTCGTGCACGACGAGATCTTCTGGAGCAGGAAGACGGGTTTTTACCGCAAGACGAACAATGCCGGCGGCATCGAGGGCGGGATCAGCAACGGGGAGAACATCGTCCTTCGCGCGGCGATGAAGCCGATCCCCACGCTCATGAAGCCCCTTCGCTCGGTGGACCTGTCGAGCAAGAAACCGTTCAAGGCGAGCGTGGAGCGCTCGGATGTCTGCGCCGTGCCCGCGGCAGGGGTGGTGGCGGAGGCCGCGGCGGCTTTCGAGATTGCGTCGGCCATGATCGAAAAATTCGGCGGAGACAGCCTCGATGAGATGCGAAGGAATTATTCTGCATACATGAAGTACCTCAAGCTCAGGACGGAAGTGGAAGAGGCAGCTCATAGCTGATAGCTCGTGGCCATGAGCAATGAGCTAAGAACAACGAGCTGACAGACATGTTCAAAAACATCATTCTCACGGGTTTCATGGGAGTCGGCAAGACGAGCGTCGGCACACGGCTGGCGCAGGACCTGCGGTACAAGTTCGTCGACACCGATGATCTTATCGAAGCCGACCAGAAGACGACCATCACCGAGATATTCGCGAAAAAGGGCGAGCCCTATTTTCGCGATATTGAAGCGAAGATCGTCCGCCGGGTCGTTGAGGGCGAGGGGTTCGTTATTTCAACGGGCGGCGGAGCGGTAATACGGGACGAGAACCGCGCGGCATTCCGCAGGGGCGGCCTCGTGGTCTGCCTCACCGCAAGGCCCGAGGTGATCTATGAACGCATCAAACACGGGACGCACCGGCCGCTGCTCCGGACCGAAGATCCCAAGGCCAAGATACGGGAGCTCCTTGAAAGCCGCGCCAAATTTTACCGGGAGGCGGATCTCATCATAGACACCTCGGAGAAATCGGTCGACGAAGCGATCAGGGAGATCAAAGAGAAGGTCATGTATGGGCGTTGTTAAGCTAAACCTGGGAGACAGGAGCTACGACATCGTGATCGGCGCCAAGCTTGAGGAGCTCGGAGACCGGATGGGGGGGCTTCGCATCGGCAAGAAAGTCGCCGTGGTCACGAACCCTCTGGTGAACAAACTCTACGGCGCGCGGGTGCTCCGGAGCCTTGCGTCTGCGACATTCCTCGCCATGCCCGTGGAGATCCCCGACGGTGAGCAGCACAAGACCCTCGACTGGGCGAATAACATCTTTACGGCGCTCCTGATCAATTCCTTTGACCGCAGGTCTCCCCTCGTGGCGCTCGGCGGGGGAGTGATCGGAGACCTCGCGGGCTTCGCGGCAGCGACGTTCATGCGCGGCGTGCCCTTTGTCCAGGTGCCGACCACGCTCCTCGCGATGGTGGACAGCAGCGTTGGCGGCAAGACCGGCGTGAACCATCCCATGGGCAAGAACATGATCGGCGCTTTCCATCAACCGAGGCTCGTGCTTATGGATCTGGACACGCTGAAGACGCTCCCAAGGGAAGAGTTTCTCTCCGGCATGGCAGAGGTGATCAAGTACGGGGTGATCGCGGATCGCGAGCTCTTCGACTATCTGGAAAAGAACCGCGAGAAAATCCTCAGTCTTGAACTCGGGCCGCTTGCGCACATCATCAAGCGCTCCTGCGAGATCAAGGCCGACGTCGTGAGCAAGGACGAGCGCGAGGGCGGACTGCGTGCGATCCTGAACTTCGGCCACACCGTCGGCCACGCGATCGAGACCATCGAGAATTATACCCGGAGGCACGGCGAGGCCGTTGCCATCGGAATGGTCTACGCCTCACGGCTGGCCCTTCGAACGGGTCTCTGCGACGCCACCGTGCCGGAACGCGTGGAGAAGCTTATCAGAGCCTATGGCCTCCCGACGGACCTCTCCGCGCTCAGCCACAGGCCGTCCGCGACCGCGCTCATGGACACCATGCAGGTCGACAAAAAGGCGGAAGGCGGCAAGGTCAAGTTCGTTCTGCCGAAGAAGATCGGCGAGGCGGTCATTACAAAGGAATGGGATGAGAGGGCGCTCAAGGAAGTGTTGGCGGAGTAATTATATTGTTGGGTTTCGCTTTGCTCAACCCAACCTACAATTTGTCTTGTCATGAATATTCCCGCTTCCACATACCTCTCTAACCTTGTTTCATTCACCCCTCAAAAGATCTACCTTGTCGGCGGGTCGGTGCGGGACCTGCTCCTCGGCATCAGGGACATCAAGGACATCGATCTCGTCGTCCCCTCCGGCTCTGAGGATATTGCACGGGCATTCGCGGACAAGATCGGCGGGACCTTCTTCTTTCTTGACGAAGAGCGCGGGATCACCCGTGTGGTGAAGCAGCAGGACGGACGAACGCTTCAGTTCGATTTTTCCAATTTCGAAGGTCCTGACCTGCAAGCCGATCTCACGCGCCGCGATTTTGCCATGAATGCCATGGCGCTCGACCTCCGGGAATTTATCGATACCAAATCCCTCACCAACATCATCGATCTCTTCCACGGCCGGGAGGATGTACAGGCGAAGCTTATCCGTGCCGTGCGACCAGAGGCGTTCGATGAAGACCCACTCCGGCTTTTGCGCGCGGTGCGGTTTGCCGCAACGCTCGGATTTGTGATCGAGGACAAGACAGCGGAGCAGATCCGTAATAGATCAGGGCGCATTACCGAGCCTTCGCCGGAACGGCTGAGAGATGAGCTCTTTATGGTCCTTTCGGTGAAGAACGCGGAAAAGCATCTCCGCCTCATGGACTCCCTCGGTCTTCTTTCCCGGCTTCTGCCTGAACTTGCTCCGCTGCGCGGATTCACACCGGGAATGTACCACATCCACGATGTCCTGACCCATTCCATCAAGACCGCGGAATACGTTGATGCTGTTCTCGATGACCTGCTGGCGATATCGCCGGAGCATGCCGGCGCCGTGCTTGCGCATCTTAAAGAGTTTCTTGAACATCTTGTGTCGCGGAAGGCGGCCCTTCGGTTCGCCTGTCTCCTGCACGATATTGCCAAGCCTGAGACGTTCACGGATACGGACGGCCATGTCCGGTTTCACGGCCACGACAACCTCGGAGCGGAAAAGGCTGTCCCGATCTGCCGCCGCTTCAGGGTTTCGCGGGACACCGAGGCGCTGGTCGGCATTGTCATAAAACAGCACATGAGGCTCTTCAACCTTTCAGCTCCCGGCGGCCCGAGCAGGAACGCCCTGTACCGTTACTGCCGGGAACTCAGGGATGCCTTGCCCGAAAGCCTCATTCTCGCGCAGGCGGACGCGCGGGCCACGGAGGAGGTCATGCCGAAAGAAAAATTCACGAATACGGAAAAGACCATGGCCGTGGTGCTGGACTATTACTACACAAGATTCCTGAAGACCGAGGCAAGGCCGCTCGTGACCGGCCAAGACCTCATCGATCATGGACTTGCACCCGGGCCGAAGTTCCGGGAGATACTCGATGAGATCAAGGAGAAGCAGGCTGAGGGGACGATCAAAGACCGGAAAGAAGCGCTTGCCTATCTGGGGCGACTGAAATAGATTTTATCCCCAGATGAGATAAGCAGGCGCTCCTCGGCGACGCGGATGAACGCAGATAAGAGGATCCAAAACATGAAAAAGAAATTCGAAGACACGTCTCTTGATGAGCTTCGGGCCGAACTGAAGCGGCTCAGAGAAAACCTCTGCGACCTGGAGGACATGCACTCATTCACCTTCGGCCGCACCTCGGTCCACATCGGCGCGGAAAAAGCACAGAACATGCAGCGGGAATTCGAAGAGGAGTGCAATGAGCATAACGAGAAGATCGCGGCGGTCGAGAGGTTGTTGAAGGTAAAGGGGAAAGGGTAGATGTTTGAGCCACGGATGTGTTCGGCCCGTGATGCCTGCCTGCGGGGCAATGACGCCTGGGGCGGCATAGTGCACGCGGCGAAGTAAAATTTTACTTGAGGAATTTATCAAGTTATGGTATTGTATAAACCTGTATTGGCACACAATACAATAATTCATAAGGAGGCTTCACATGAAAAAGGCAGCAGCAATCTTAGTGGTAGTCGTTTTGGCAGTAGCAATGGCATCGATGGTTTTTGCCGCAGAGGCGAAGAAGGGGACCATCAAGTCCGTCGATGCGAAGGCAGGCACGATCGTCTTTACCGCTGACGGCGGCGCGGATATGACGCTCACGGCTGACAAGTCCGTGGACCTCGGCAAAGTGAAAGCAGGCGACAAGGTGGAGATCATGGTTGATCAAAACACCGCGAAAGAGATCAAGGCTGCGAAGAAGAAGCCCGCAGTCGGTTGCTAAAAAGTCATTTCTCGGGAGTCACCTGCGATGAGGTGATTCCCGAGTTGTTTATTGTTCGACCGCAAAAAAACTCACCCGTTTTCATCCATCTTTTTTCTTCCTCAAAATTATCCGTATGAGACGCTGGGCGTTCCCTCTGAAATATCTTCATTCTCATGCATATCGCTGAACCGAGCATTATCTGTCACCGGAAAGGACCTGTAAAGGAAATGTCTTGATTTGAGCGGGAGTTTGCTATATTATTGTTCTTCAAGAAGAGTGAGGCAAGTATAAAAAGAACTGAAATTTGCAGGGCCAAGGAGGAGTACGCGGTGATCAAAGTGAATCAGCAAGAGCTTCAGGAGAAGATCAAAAAATTGAAACAGAAGGCTGTGGAAAAGGTCGCAAAGGCGGCGGGAAAGCGAGCCGAGCCGGAGGCGCGCGCGGCGCGTAAAAAAGTGAAAAGGGCGCAGAGAAAGCTTCGTTCCGCCAAGGCATATAAATCCTCAGGAAAGAAAGCGGCCGTTGCTGAGGCCAAGCCGGCAGAGGAAAAGGCGTCGGCGTAATATGGACGGCAGCCCGCAATTCATTTTTGCGCGTCCCCTGACGCAGGTCCTCAGGTTCGGTGTTGTCCTTGCGATAGCGGTCCTGTCGGCATCGTGCGCGGGAAAAGCCTCGCCCGCCAGGCCGACCACCGCCGTATTGCTGAACACGCCGTCTCCCTCTCCGACGCCGGTGCCGGGGCAGATATACCGGGAGACGGGCGTCTCGTCGTGGTACGGCAAGGACTTCCACGGCAGGAAGACGGCGAACGGGGAGACGTACGACATGTACGGCATTTCCGCGGCGCACAGGACGTTGCCGCTCGGCACGTACATACGCGTCACGAACCTCGACAATTACAAGAGCGTCAAGGTAAAAGTGAACGACCGGGGCCCGTTTGCCAAGAGCAGGATCCTCGACCTTTCCTACGGCGCGGCGAAGGAACTCGGTTTCGTGGCGCAGGGTACGGTAAAGGTCAGGATCGAGACCCTCGAAGAGATCCGCGATTCGGCCCCCTCCTATACTGTTCAGGTGGGCGCCTTTATAGAAGAAGAGAACGCGCGGATGCTCAAACAGCGGCTCTCGAAAAAATATGATACGGTATACATCGTACCCTTTGAGTCGAACGCCGGAAAGTTCTTCCGCGTACGCGTGGGAAGCTACGCTACCGAGGAAAAGGCCGAGCGTGTCGCGGGCGGGGTCATGCTTGAAGGTGTTGAGCCGATCGTGGTGAGAAAAGACTGAAGATGATTTTTACCGCAGAGGACACAGAGAACGCCGAGAAAAAACCACTTCATTTTGCTCTTCTCTGCGCCCCGGGCGAGCTCCGCGGATAATTTTTGTTCATCCGGCAATTTGGAGCATGAGAAGGCGTCCCCCTCGCTCGGACGCGCAATCGCGCTGACCCAGCACTCTTGCCGGGTGGGCCGCCGAAGGCAATCAACGGAATACGGTCGGTTTTTACTCGCGACATGCCGGCGCTCCCGAGCTCGTCTCTCGCTCAGGGGCAGCCTTCTCCGTCATCCGCGATGAGCTGTTTTTCTGAATGTTTTATTGGAGCCTATGAAGATCAATATTGTCGCAGGCAAGATCGAGAAACAGAAGACCGGCGCCGCGATCATTCCGGTGTTCGAGGACGGGAAATTGGGGCTGGCTGCCGGGCGGATCGACAAGGCGCTCAACGGCGCTGTCCAGCGCCTCATAAAAGGGGGCGACTTCAAGCCGAAAGCCGGGGCCGTCAGCCTCCTGTATCCCGACGGCAAGATCGCCGCGGAGCGTCTGCTGCTCGCGGGGCTCGGCAAGAAAGACGATCTTACGCCTGACCGGCTGAGGCAGGCGGCGGGCAAGGCGGCGCCCTTTGCGAGGAACAGCGGAGCGAAGGACATCGTGCTTGTCGCGGACGGACTTGGTCCGGACGCCGAGGAAGTCGCGCAGGCGCTGACCGAGGGGAGCGTGCTCGGACTCTACCGGTTCCTTAAATACAAGACGAATGATGAGAACGGGCGCGGCAAGGAAATACAGGCAATGACCCTGCTCACCGAGAACGCGGCTTCACGCGCGGCCGTGCAGAAGGGGGCAAAGACCGGGGAGGTCATCGCCGGAGCTGCCGTTATGGCACGGGACATGGTGAGCCATCCCTCGGCGGACATGACGCCGACGATCATTGCTGCAAAGGCGAAGGAGATCGCAAAGCATTACGGGATGAAGGTCCAGGTCCTCGAGCGGGCGCAGATGCAAAAGCTCGGGATGGGGGCGCTCCTCGGCGTGGCCGCGGGCAGCGTACAGCCGCCGAAGTTCATCATCGTCGAATACCGGCGCGGAGGGAAGAAGCCCTTTATCGCGCTCGTGGGCAAGACCATTACCTTCGATTCCGGCGGCATCTCGATCAAGCCCGCAGAGAACATGGACAAGATGAAGGACGACATGTCGGGAGGCGCGGCGGTGCTCGGCGCGATTCGGACGGCCGCGGAGCTCAAACTTCCGCTCAACATCGTTGGTCTGCTGCCGGCAACGGAAAACATGCCGAGCGGCAGCGCGTACAAGCCCCGCGATGTGCTCCACACCCTGTCCGGCCAGACCATAGAGGTCCTCAACACCGACGCGGAAGGCAGGCTTATTCTCGCCGACGCCCTTGCCTATGCCTGCCGGTACAAGCCCGCGGTGATCGTTGATATCGCGACGCTGACCGGCGCATGCGGCATCGCCCTCGGGAACGAGGCCAGCGGCATGCTCGGGAACAATGATGCGTTCAAGCAGAAGCTGCGCGAGGCAGGCGAAAAGACCGGGGAGCGCGTGTGGGAACTCCCGCTTTGGGACGCGTACCATGACCAGATCAAGAGCGACATCGCCGACATGAAGAACACCGGCGGCAGGACAGGCAGCGTGATCACGGCCGCGGCGCTCCTGTCGAAGTTTGTGCAAAAATACCCCTGGGTGCACCTCGACATTGCCGCGACCTCGTGGACCGAAAAGGACAGGCCCTACACGCCGAAGGGGGCGACGGGCGTGGGCGTGCGGTTGCTGACGCAGTTTTTGAGAGACTACACCTCAATCGTCAAATAACAAGCACCAAATCTCAAATAAATTCCAATTATCAAGCTCGAAAGGTCAACCGTTTAGAAAATTGTAGTTCGAATTTTGGATATTATTTGTGATTTGTTTTTTTGGGATTTGGAATTTCCCCGTATGGATTTACACCAGATCGAAATATTCTGCACCCTCATCAGGCTCCGCAGCTTTTCCAGGACGGCGGAGGTCCTGTATCTTACCCAGCCGACCGTGAGCGGCCACATCAAAAATCTCGAGACCGAGCTCGGCATAAAGCTTCTTGACCGGCTGGGCAGGCGGGTGATCCCGACCGGGGAAGGAGAGGTGCTCTTCCGCCGCGGCCTGCAGCTTCTGGCGCTCAGGGATGAGCTGCGGCAGGAGCTCGGCGAGGTCTCCGGCAAGGTGACGGGTCTCCTGAAGATCGGCGGCAGCACCATTCCGGGCGCGTACATACTTCCTTCCCTCATCGGGAAGTTCAAAACGAGGCACCCTTCGGTCGCCATTCAGCTTATCATCGCAGATACCGCCAAAGTGGCCGAGGCCGTGCTGAACGGCGACCTCAGCCTTGGCGTGGTCGGCGCCCGCATAGCGGACCCGCGGCTCGAGACGCACACGTTCGTCAAAGACGAACTGGTCGTTGTTGTTCCATCCGGACATCCGTGGGCGAAGCGGAAAAATATCCCCGTTGAAGCGTTAAAAGGCGTTCCCTTTATTCTTCGCGAGGAAGGATCCGGCACGAAGCGCATCATGGAAGAGCGGCTCGAAAAAGCGGGGTTCTCCCTGTCCGATCTCAACACGGTCGCGATCATGGGAAGCAGCGACGCGGTGCGTCAGTCGGTGAAGGCCGGGCTCGGCGTCTCCATCCTCTCCATCAGGGCCGTGCAGGACGATATCGACGCAGGCCGCCTCGCAGCAGTGCGGCTGAGAGGCGTTACGTTCGAACGGAACTTCTCGGTCATCCTGCTCAAGGGCAGGAGCCGCTCCCCGCTCTGCAGGACCTTTCTTGATTTCCTGCTTCGGGGAAAGCAGAAGTAGTACGGAAATATTTCTTTCCCGAAATTAAACCAAGCACCATTTCTCGTGTCTCATCATGAGTTCTAAAATCACCGTTTAAAAACGGAAGGAGGAACCAGACATGAAAAAGTTGATGGTTGTCAGTTCGCTTTTGGTTTTGTTGCTCGTTGCAGCGCTCGCTGCCGCGCAGCCCTGGCAGGGATGGAAAGGGAGCGGCGGCTGGGGCATGCAAGGCGGGTATCACCGGATGTATGACCCGTCCAAGGCGGAGACCGTGAGCGGGGAGGTCGTCTCCGTTGAGCAAGTCATGCCCATGAAGAGGATGGGAGCGGGCATCGGCCT
>DATDRO010000282.1:0-20032 GCA_035291685.1 Nitrospirota bacterium
TTCCCAGTTGCCGTGTCCCAGAGAATAACGGCGTTGTCCTCGCTCCCGGACGCGAGCACCTTGCCGTCAGGACTGAAAGCAACGGAGCGGACCCGGCTGGCATGGCCTTCGAGGATCTTTTCCTGCTCCCCGGTCTTCACGTCCCAGAGGATGACCTCCTTGCCGCTGTTCCCTGATGCGAGCGATTTTCCGTCCGGGCTGAAAGCGACCGTAACCACCCACCGGGAATATCCCGCAAGCGACTTCCACCTGCCGATGGATCCGGCAAGCCCTTTATGCGGCTGGACCTCGAGAGTGACGATCTCTTTTCCGGTCGCCGTGTTCCACAGCACGATGGTATTGTCCTTGCCCGCTGTTGCCAGCATCTTTCCGTCCGGACTGAAGGAGACCGCCTCGACGTCTTTGGAGTGGGCATCTATCACCTGGGCCTTATTGCCGGTGGCCGCGTCCCAGAGCACGACCGTGCCGTCCGCGCCGCCCGAGGCGACCATGCTCCCGTCCGGGCTGATGGAGACGGCCTTGACCTCCCTGGCATGGCCGCCCTCCAGGATCTTATCCTTCCTGATCAGCTCGGAAACCGGTATGGTAATGGGAGCGGACCTTGCGCTGTTCTCATTCCCGACGGCATGCGCGCCCCCGACGGCAACCGCGCCGACAAGCGCCAATACGGTAATGATCGTGAACACTTGTCTCATGGCCATACTCCTCCTGAGATGTTTTATAACTGGTTCAAGCTTGAAGATTGAACCAGGTGTTGGGCGGTTAGCCGCTCTCATCTACAGATGATAGATGCATCTACCCGTAGATACATATGAAGTATCTACCGGTATATGCATTTTCTGTTTCTTAGAACGTCATGAAGCATCCACATATATAGGTTTTTCCAGAGAGGTTCCGGCGACCTTGCCATAGTGTAATTAAGCGACGGCACAAGTGTATCAAAAATCGGCCTTCTTGTAAAATGAATTTGATTTAACCTATCGATATAGCAATACTCGTTTATCGCCTAACATCAGATAGAATGAATGCTCCAACGTCGTTCGACATCCCATGCTCAATATACCTCCTGAGGTGTTGACTCGAATCACAATTATTGCAAAAAGTCGATGAGGTACTAATTGGATTTCTGGAAATATGTTTTGGGTTCAATCCGCAAGATTGAACCAGCAGAGGTACGCCGAATGCGAAGGTTATTGGAGCGAGCCGGCCGTGTGAACCAAATCGACCATATGGACCGAGCCGACCACGTCGGCGTAATTCACGGCAACACCCGCTCTTGCGAAAAAGCGGGTGCAAGCACGGTTGCCTTGGTCCATAAAATCAATTCTGAAATGAAACAGGGATGCGCCCGTTCAACAATTAACGGAACGCATCCCTGGAATGATTTCGTATTCTGGATAGAACAGAAGCATGGCCAGCAATCAGCAAAAGCCGTGCAGTGATAGGACAATGGATACGAGATGTTTTTGGAAGGGCGAAAACTAAATCTTTCCGTCGACCATTTCCCGCATCTCTTTGCCTGCCTTGAAAAAGGGGACCTTCTTCGGCGGGACCGACACCGTTTCGCCGGTCTTCGGGTTTCTCCCTGTTTTGGCGCGGCGATGACGGATGCGGAAGCTCCCGAAGCCCCGTATCTCCACTTTGTCCTCTTTGGACAGGGCGTCCTTGATGCTGTCGAGCACCGTATTCACGACCGCTTCCACGTCTTTCCGCGTCAATCCCGGTTTTTTTTCGGCTATCTTGTCTACGAGTTCCGCCTTCGTCATATGCCACCCTCCTCCTACTGCCGGTAGAGATACTGTAATTGCACCTGACTCTTGCCGAAGCTTTCCTTGATGACGCCGGCAACCCAGGATGCGGTCTCTTCTTTGAAGTAATCGAAGAACTGCAGCTTCTTTTCCCTGCCCGTCACCCGTGGCTTGCCCTTGATCCCGGCCAGGTCGCCGGCAAGCTGGATGCTCACCGCAAGGTCGCCCATCTGGTCAACGAGTTTCAACTCAAGCGCCTGTCTGCCGGTGAAGATACGGCCGTCCGCGATCGCCCTCACCTCCGCTATGGACAGGCTGCGTCCGGTTGCCACGGCTTCGACAAACTGGCTCTGCACATCGTCTATCACGCCCTGAAGCAGTTTTCTTTCCCGTTCGGAGATGTTTCGGAAGGGGGAGCCGACGTCCTTGTACTCGCCCGACTTGACGACGATCTCCTTCACGCCGATCTTTTCAAGGAGCTTTTCCAGGTTCGGATATTCCATCTTTACGCCGATGCTTCCGGTAAGCGTGCCGGGGTTTGCCACGATCTTGTCCGCCGCGGCGGCGATATAGTATCCGCCCGACGCCGCGACCGACCCCATGGAGGCAACGATCTTTTTCCCTTCCCTCTTCGCGTTCATAAGCGCATTGTAGATCTCCTGTGACGCTACAACGCCGCCGCCGGGGGAATCGATACGAAGAACGATCGCCTTTACGGATGAATCCTCGGCATAATCATTTATTTCATCGACAATGCGTTCAGACGCGATGAGCACGCCCTCCACCTTTATGAGCGCGACCCGGTCCCCGCCGGGCAGCGGCCTGATCGTCTTGGAGGACTTTCCGCCGATCAAAAGCGAGGACAGGTACAGGACAATGAAAAAAATCGCACCGAGCGCCGCTGCAGTCGCGAGAACAACGATAACGGGATTTTTTTTCATCGGTTTTAGCTCCGTTCCTTCAGCAGGGCGCCGAGCGTGGTGTCGGGCTTGGCCTGCTGATTCATATATTGCTGCAGCAGGGACCGGTCATTTCCTTTTGCCTGGGCTTTCAGCGAGAGGGCGATCTTCCGTTCCACCGTGTCTACCTTGATGATACGAGCCGTGACCTCGTCGCCCTCTTTGATCGCGCCGGTCTCTTTGGCTATTTCCGACGAGGGGATGAGGCCCTCGACCCCCTGCTCCATTTCCACGAACACGCCGAAGTCGGCGGCCTTCACGACCTTCACCTTCTCGTCCTGCCCCACCTTGTACCGCTCGGGAATGTCCTTGCTCCACGGGTCCGGGGTAAGCTGTTTGAGGCCGAGCGAAATGCGCTCTTTCTGCGGGTCGATGCTGAGAACGACCGCTTTGACTGTCTGACCCTTTTTGATCGCTTCGGAAGGGTGCTTGACATGCTTGGTCCAGGAAAGGTCCGAAATATGAATGAGGCCGTCGATCCCTTCTTCCAGACCGACGAACGCGCCGAAGTCGGTAATGGTCTTGACCTTTCCTTCAACCTCGGAACCCGCGGGATAGCGGTCTCCGATGGTCTGCCAGGGATTGGGTGCCAACTGCTTCATTCCGAGCGAGATGCGTTTGGCCGCCGCGTCAACGGACAGCACCTGCGCCTCGACGACATCGCCGAGGGTTACGACCTTTGAAGGATGTTTGATCTTCTGCGTCCAGGACATCTCGGAGACATGAACGAGGCCTTCCACGCCGTGCTCCAGCTCCACGAACGCCCCATAGTCCGTCAGGCTTGCGACCTTGCCGTGCACCCTCGCGCCGATCGGGAACCGCTCCGCGGCAACGGACCAGGGGTCCTGTGTTTTCTGCTTGAGGCCGAGCGAGACCCTCTGTTTTTCCTTGTCGTATTTCAGGATGACGACGTCTACGGGATCGCCGACCGTTAATATCTCCGATGGATGGCCCACCCTGCCCCACGACATATCGGTGATGTGGAGAAGGCCGTCAATGCCGCCGAGGTCGATGAACGCCCCGTACTCCGTGATGTTCTTGACCACGCCCTTTACCACCTGGCCTTCGGCCAGGGTCGACAGGGTCTCCTCTTTTTTGGCCGTGTGCCGGTGCTCGAGAAGTACCCGCCGGGACATGACGATATTGCCCCTCCCCGCGTTCATCTTGATGATCTTCATCTCCATGACCTGGCCGATGAGTTGATCAAGATTGCGGACAGGCTTTACATCGATCTGCGAACCGGGCAGAAACGCCGTCACGCCGATGTCGACCATCAGCCCGCCCTTGGTCTTTGAAATAACCTTGCCCTTGATGGGAGAACCGGTCTGGTACGCACTGTTCAGAATGTCCCAGACCTGCATGTTCTTCGCCTTCTCCCGCGAGAGCATCAGGTTGCCGTTTGAATCCTCTTTGGCCTCAAGATATACTTCGATCTCATCGCCGGGCTTTATGTTCCGGAGTTCCTCGGGCGTAAACTGTTCGATCGGGATGATGCCGTCGGACTTGTACCCGAGGTCAACGATCACCACTCCCGACCTGACCTGCACCACCCTCCCAAAGACGACCGACCGTTCCTTGAAGCTCTTGAGCGACTGGTCATAGAGTTTTTCGAACTCTCCCTGGTCCTCTCCCCCGGCCGTGGTATTTTCTTCGTATTCGATATTCTCTTCCCTGTCAATCATGAAACTGAAATACCTCCTGATATCTTCGGTCAGCGCGCGCCTTGCCCGCTGATGTCTTCGTCCTGCAGTCTTTTGATGACCCCCTGGATGACCCAGTCGGGCGTGGATGCCCCTGCCGCTACTCCGACCTTCTTCGCGCCCGCGAACCAATCCGGCCGCAACTCATCCGCTATCTCGATGTGATAGGTGGGCCTGGACTCTTCCTTGCACACCGAGACCAGTCGGGTGGTATTGGCGCTGTTGCGCCCTCCCACCACCACCATGACATCCACCTTGCCGGCAAGGGTCCTTGCGGCGTTCTGCCTTTCGGTTGTTGAATAACAGATGGTATTATAAACCTTTAATTCCTTGGAAAGACTTAGCAAGTTTAGCACAATTTCCGAAAAATTGCTATACGATTGAGTGGTCTGCGCCACCACCCCGAGACGGGTCTTGAATCGCATTCCGTGGAGATCGGCCGGCGACTCGGCGACCACGGCATGGTCGCCGGCATATCCGAGTATGCTCTGGACCTCCGGATGTTTCTTCTCCCCCACGACCACGACCTGGTAACCTTCATTTTTGAGGGTCTCGGCATACTTCTGGGCCTTGCCTACGAACGGACAGGTCAGGTCGATGATCTTGATCCCTTTGTCATGCGCCTCGCTGAGCACCTTGGGCGGCACGCCGTGAGAGCGGATGATGAGAGAATCTCCGGGTTTGAGCGCGGAAAGATCGTTGATCGTTACCACTCCCGCCTGGCGCAGACGGTCCACCTCCTGCGGATTATGAATGAGCGGCCCCAGGCAGTACACCGCGCCCGCAGCCGCTGCTTCGAAAGCGGTGTTTATCGCGCGTTTCACGCCGAAGCAGAAGCCGGCCTTATCTGCTAAAATGATCTCCACTTTTCTTTCACACCTTCTCAGTTGCTCAGGTCGGCCATGGAGCGAAGGCGCTGTAAGCGTGCCGTGTAGCTGCCTGTACAACCGACTCGATGCGGGATCAACTGCGGGATATGATACAGCCGTCAAAACGTTCTGGCACACTAAGCGGCCGAGCGAATGGCTGACCCGGGCAGTTACCCATCACATCCTCTTCGTAACTTCAACGAGCAACCTGCTTATCACGTCATCGATGCTCATGCGGCTCGAATCGATAAACAGAGCGTCATCGGCCCGCGTGAGGGGGGCGATCTCCCGCCCGCTGTCCTGAAGGTCCCGTTCCTCGATCTCCCGCGTTATTCGTGAGAGCTCAATATCCTGGCCCTTTGCCTTGAGCTCGCGAAAACGCCTTTTGCCGCGCTCCTCCGCGCTCGCATCAAGATAGAATTTTACGTCCGCGCCGGGAAACACGACCGTGCCGATGTCCCTGCCGTCCATCACGACTCCTCCCTGAGCGCCAAGCTCTCTCTGAAGTATGAGGAGCCGCGCCCGCACTGCGCGCGACTTTGATACTGCCGAGGCCATCATCCCCATCTCAGGCGTGCGGATGGCGCCGCTCACATCGACGTTGTCCGCAAAGATCCGCGGGTCGTCGTTGTCCTTCTTGATCGAGATGTTCGTCCGGTCGCACAGTTTGGCAAGCGCCTGCTCATCGGCAGGGTCAACGCCCTCCTGCTTCGCCTTCCAGCCTATCGCGCGGTACATGGCCCCGCTGTCGATGTAGGTATAGCCCAGGCGTTTTGCAAGGAGCCGCGCTACCGTGCTCTTGCCCGCGCCCGACGGCCCGTCAATTGCTATGATCAGTTTCTTCCTCTTCTGTTTCTGCATATCATGGTGAATTAATAATCGTGCATCGCCGGAGAAGGCAGCCCCTGAGCGATGGACGCGCTCGGGAGCGGCCGGCATGAAGCGACTGAAAACAGCTCATATTCCGTTGATTGCCTACCGACGGCCCGTCCCGCAAGAACACAAAATCACCGCGATTGCGCGTCCGAGCGAGGGGGTGCCTTCTTCTTCACCAGATTCCGGGATGAGCCCTCATTTCAACCCGCAACCTGCTTCAGCAGCCGTTCGAACCCCGGGAACGACGTATCTATCCACCCGGCATCGCGCACGATCGTCTCACCTTCCGCAGCAAGCCCTGCGACAGCGAGCGACATGGCGATACGGTGATCACCGTGGCTTTCGCAGCGGACGCCGCGGAGCCTGTCCCTGCCCGTTATCTCCATCCCGTCCGGAAATTCCGTGACCTCTGCTCCCATCTTTCTTAGTTCAGCGGCCATGGTCGCTATCCTGTCTGATTCCTTCACCCGAAGCTCGGCCGCGCCCCGTATGACGGTCTTTCCCTGAGCATATGCAGCAGCCACGGAAAGGACCGGCATCTCGTCGATCGCCCGCGGGATGACGTCTCCCTTGATCTGGACGGCACGGAGCTTCCGGTGCCTCACGGTTATATCGGCAACAGGCTCACCCGCCTGTTCACGCTGGTTCGTGAGCGTGATGTCCGCTCCCATATCCTTGAGGACGTCTATGATGCCTGTCCGCGTGGGGTTCACGCCGACATTTTTGATCAGGAGTTCTGAACCAGGCACAATGGACGCGGCCACCATGAGGAACGCGGCGGACGATATGTCTGCCGGTATATCGAGCGGGCCCATGGCTTTGAATCTCTGCCTGCCTCTCATGCTTACGCGGAAACCCTGCTCCTTGACCGCCGCGCCGAAGAACCTGAACATCCGTTCCGTGTGGTCCCTGGATTTTGACGGCTCCGTCACGGACGTCACTCCGTCGGCATACAACCCGCAGAGCAGGATTGCGGACTTCACCTGCGCGCTCGCCACGGACGAGGCGTGCTGGACCGGTTTGAGCTGTCTTCCCGCCCCTCTGATCGCGAGCGGGGCGAGCGTGCCGCCTGACCGGCCGTCGATCACACCGCCCATCCTGCGGAGCGGCTCGACGATCCTTGCCATGGGCCTTTTCCTGAGATACTGGTCCCCGGTCAGAATAGAAAAAAAATCCTGGCCCGCGAGCAACCCGGCAAGAAGCCTCATCCCCGTTCCGGAATTGCCGAGGTCCAGCACGCTGGCGGGCTCTGAAAGACCGTCCAGGCCTTTTCCGTGCACCGTGAGACGACCGGTGCCTGCGCCTTCGATATCGATCCCCAGCATCTGAACGGCCTTCACCGTGTTGAGCGTATCTTCTCCGGTGAGGAAGCCGTTGATGATCGTCTCCCCTTCCGCGATGGCCGCGCACAGCACGGCCCGGTGAGACAGGGACTTATCGCCCGGCGGTGTTATTTCCCCGCTGAGGCCGGAAGAAGGCTTAATGATGAGGTCGGTCATGGATCTATCCCAGTTTCTTTCTCGTGTCGCTCGCGTTCCTGAACAGTTTTTCCATCGCTGCGCCGTCCCCGGCGTGGATCGCCTTTTTGAGCTTATCGAGAGATCCCTCGTAACGCTCGAGCATCTCAACGATGTTCTTTCCGTTCATCAGGCAGATATCTCTCCATATCTCGGGAGAACTCGCGGCAATACGGGTGAAGTCCTTGAAACCGCCCCCGGAAAAATCGATGTAATTCTTCGTGCCCGTGTTCAATCCGGCCACGGCATTCACCATGGCGTACGCGGCAACATGCGGCACGTGGCTCACGGCCGCAAAGACCCGGTCATGCGTATCCGCGTCCATGAGCAGGACCTGCGCGCCGGCAGCGGCCCAGAGAGCTTTCATTGTCTCGATAGCGCGCGCGTCGGTCTTCTCCGTCGGCGTGAGAATGCACTTTGCTCCGCGAAAAAGGGTTTCCGACGCCTCGGCCACGCCGTACTTTTCCTTCCCCGCGATGGGATGCCCCGGAACATAGGATATTCCGGAAGGGAGAAGCTTTTCCATCCTTCTGACGAGGTCGCCCTTCACGCTTCCCACATCCGTAAGGATCGCGCCGCTCTTCATCCGGGGCCCGATCTCCCGGACAACCTGCTCAAAAGTCCCGACCGGCGAGGCGAGAACAACGAGATCAGCGTTGTCCACGGCCCGGGCCCGGTCTTCGCTGATAACGTCGATCACGCCGAGCTTCAGCGCCTGTTCGAGGCTCTCCCTGCTCCGCCCCGCGCCGGTTATCCTGCCCGCGAGCCCGGCGGCCTTCAAGACCTTCGCAAGAGAGCCCCCGATAAGGCCCACGCCGATGATGGTGACGTTGTTAAAGTGAACCATTAGATTATAAACTCCAAATAACAAATCCCAAATTACAAATAATCACCAATGACCAAATCTCAACAACTAAACTATTTGGAACTTGAAAGTTGGTTGTTGTAACTTATTTGGTATTTGGTGCTTGCGATTTGGGGTTTTTTCTTCTCAGCGTCCTCTGCAGAGAATAAATCACTGCTTCAGGACTTGCTCCAGCTCGGCCACGAACCGCTTGTTCTCTTCGGGAAGCCCGATGGTCACCCGCAGTCTTTTCCCGCCCATGGGCCGTATGATTACGCCCTTCTTGAGCAGGGCGTCGTAGAGATCGCGGCCGTCGAGCTGCGTCTCGAACATGATGAAGTTCGTCTCCGTCGGGATGTAGGAAACACCGAGCTGGCCGAAGGACTGATAGAGAAACTGTTTCCCTTCGTTGTTCAGCGCGATCGACATCTCAACGTGTTTCCGGTCCGAGAGCGCCGCAAGGGCGCCGACCTGGCCGAGGGCGTTGGTATTGAACGGCTGCCGCACCTTGTTCATCAGCTCCGCGATCTCGGGTGTGGTGATGCCGTAGCCTATACGAAGCCCTGCAAGGCCATAGATCTTGGAAAACGTCCTGAGCGCGAGCACCGTTTTGCCCGCCTTGAGGTAGTCCAGGGATTCGGGATAATCCGACCGGGAGACATACTCGCAATACGCTTCGTCAACGGCAACGATCACGTTGTCCGGCACGCGGCCCATAAAGCGCTCCATCTCCGCCGCGGTGTTCATCGTGCCCGTCGGGTTGTTCGGATTGGCGATAAAGATGATCTTTGTCTGCGGCGTTATCCGGTCGGCCATGGCCTCAAGGTCGTGCCGGTCTTCCCTGAGCGGCACGATCACGTTCACTCCGCCGGCCGCCTGGGTGATCATTTTGTAAACAACGAACGAAGGGTCGGCTGAAATGACCTCGTCCCCGGGCTGAACAAAGGTTCGGACCGCCAGCTCAATGAGTTCGTTCGAGCCGTTGCCGAGGACGATCTGGGACAGCTCCACGCCGTACTTCTTCGCAAGCGCCTGAGAGAGGTGGTAACCGCTCCCGTCAGGATAGCGGCTCAGCCCTGAAACAGCCTTTTTGATCGCCGCCAGCGCCCTGGGCGACGGGCCGATCGGGTTTTCGTTCGACGCGAGCTTGATGCTCCCCTGTATCCCGAGCTCCCGCTCAAGCTCCTCGATCGGTTTGCCGGGACTGTAGGGCGTGATGTTCTTGATGTTCTCTGAAACGGTGATCATTTGAATAAATCCTCATGCAATGCCGCAACGACGCCAAGCCAAGCGTAGGCTAAAGCCTGCGGCTACCAACGTTAGAAGTCTCCTGTCTCCTGTCTACTGACTCTTCGGATAGGATCCCAGAACCTTCAGGAACAAACAGTCTTTTTTGAGGTTCTCAATGGCCTTTGCCACTTTTTCTTCCTCGACATGCCCTTCCATATCGAGAAAGAAGACGTAATCCCAGACCTTCCTGCCTGAAGGCCGCGCGTCAAGCCTGTTCAGGTTGATGCCGGACTCGGCAAAGGGTGCGAGCATGGCATAGAGGGCCCCTACCTTGTCTTTTATGGAGAACATGATGGAGGTCTTGTCTCGGCCCGTCTTCCCCGGGGATTTCGGAGCGATCACGAGAAAGCGGGTAACATTACTTGCGCTGTCCTCGATCTTCCTGCCCGCGATCTGAAGTCCGTAGAGAACAGCCGCCATTTCGCTCGCGATGGCGCCGGCAGTCGGGTCTTCTACCGCCATTTCGGCTGCCCGCGCCGTTGACGGCGCCTCCAACACAGGCACGCCGGGCAAATTCTTTTCTATCCACTGCCTGCACTGAGCGGCCGCGGGCGGGATCGTGTAGATTTTCTTGATGTCCTCGATCTTTCCCGATCTGTTCATGAGATGCTGGGTAACTTCGAGCACGATCTCGGCCGCAATTTTAAGATCGGAATCGATGAAGGTATCCAGAGTGTAAATCACCGCTCCTGATGTGGAATTTTCGATGGGAACCACGCCGTAGTCGGCCCGGCCCCGCTCCACCTCATTGAATACATCCTTGATGGTCTCGACCGGCATATCCTGCGCCGCGAGGCCGAACTGCTGCATGACCGCCTGGTGCGTGAACGTGGCGCGCGGCCCGAGATAGGCAACCTTGAGCGGCCGCTCGAGCGAAAGCGACGATGACAGGATCTCGCGGTATACGGCCCGCAGGGTATTCTGAGGGAATGGTCCCTTATTGAGAGCAGTGAGACGGTCGAGGATCTCCCGTTCCCGGGAGGGAGAGTGGAAGTCCAGTTTCTCGGTCTTTTTGATATTGCCGACTTCTATAACAATGCGGGCGCGTTCGTTGAGCAGCTCAAGTAGCTTGTCATCAAGCTCATCGATCTTTTTCCTGAGTTCCTGTATCCTTTGTTTAGGCATATAAACATATTCCACCTTTACGTGAATGCGAAATTATAGTTGTTTTTTTAAGCATTTGCAAGGACTTTTTCGCCCCGCCCGCCGCGGGCCCTGCAACGCGGACAAATACGTACTACTTCTGTTTCAATGAGTTTCTGCAACAACGGGGTTTAAAAAAGACCTGCTGAAAGGCCTGAATGCCGGGATGGAAATGCCTGATAAATTAAAAGAGGAGAATGATCTTGCGCGGATTTTATTCGCCGCTTAAGCCGCCTTTCCAGAGATATTTCATGAGCGTCTCCTTGAATTGATGAGGGTCGAGCGGCTTTGTGATATACCCGTTCGCTCCGAGGGCGAGACCGCGCTCCCGGTCCTTATCTTCACCCTTCGTGGTGATGACGACGATCGGCGTGTCCCTTTTGAGCGCATTGCGGACCCCCCTGATGAGCCCGGCCCCGTCCAGCACGGGCATGTTCATGTCGGTAAGGATGAGGTCCACGTCCAGTTTCGCCAGTTTTTCAAGCGCCACAGCGCCGTTCTCCGCTTCCGTGATCTTCACGCCGGGAAGCATCTTGATCAAATTAAACAAGATAAACATCCGCATCGTCTCGGAGTCTTCAGCAACCAGCACCTTCTTGTCCTCAAAAGATGTCATAATAATATTCGCCTGCCTCTTGGACCATAGTATACCACATCTCGCCTGAAGTGGGATTTTTCTGTGGACTTTACACCGGATATCGGACGGCCGAAGAGAAAAGCTCTCGTTTGAGGAAAATAATATAAATCCTGAAAATTATCAAGCAATTTTTTCCCATGCCGAAAAAGAGGTCTTGCCGAAAAGGCCTGGGCCGTGTAAAATTGTGCTCGTACGGGCCAGACGCCAAGCCATGAACAGCAGATCAGAAGAGACATGAATACGCTATTTGTACAGAAACCTCCATACTCCGGGGCAGGGTGAACGTTTCTCTTGAAGCCGCCCGGAAGCTCGTCGGCCCGGACTGCGCCTACCATCTCTATTCGATCGTGGACCTGAAAAAGAGCGGAAAGAAACGAGGAGACTGATCCGATAGATTTTTTGGATGCTATCACAGAATTAAAATTTGCCGCAAATTCCGCACCTGCAGTTCGGAGCCCCGGCGGATCAGTTCAGGCCATATCTTTTCAGACTTCTTGTCAAAGATGGTCCTGGCATCCGCCTGAATGACGTGCCAGTCGCCCCGGGCAACCTCCGCATCAAGCTGACCCGCCGCCCATCCGGCATACCCTGCATACACCCGAACGTGCTCCCCTTCCTTCCGCTTGTCTATCATGCGGTCGAGCATATCCCTGCTCGAGCTGACATACACGCTGCCAAAAACGCGAACAGCCTCTTCGGGCTTGCCCGCGGAACGTACGAGAAACAGCAGCCGGTTCATCTCTACCGGTCCGCCGAAGTAAACAGTATCTTTTCTTTTCTTGAATATCGCGCTGTCGGGGAAAACATCGGAAAGGGACATTTTGACAGGACGGTTTATGATCAGGCCCATCGCTCCGTTTCTGCTGTAGCTGATCAGAAGGACGACCGTTTCCTGGAACCGGGGGTCGCCGAGTCTTCGGCTGGCCACGAGAAATTTGCCTTTTGACAGATCTGTGGTGAATTGATCCGGTTCCGGCAACAGGGGTGGATCAGAATTCCGGGTAAGATGAAACGGTTGACGATGACCGGGTGATGGTGTTCCCGTGACAGATATCTCCGGCAGAACCGTAAAAAGCGCTGCGATGAACACAACCGTGAGTACCGCCGCTATCTTTCCATGGGATTCCTTGCTCCTCACGACTGAAGACATTTTCATGGTGTCCTTTACAGACTATAACGCAGAGCGCGGATGTTGTTCAATTTTGCGAATGGATCTTCCGTATGTATAAAGTGTATCTGAAAGCAGGGAACGAGTCAAGAATTGTTCCGTTCTCCAAAGACATGAGAGCGGGGCGGGAGTTTCACGATGAAACGGCCTTCATTGCCTCAGGACAGCTCATTCCCCTCGCGCCCGTGAAACTCAAGAACGGCAGGCAGGGCTGATCGAAGAGCTCCGGAAGATGGTATATGGTATAAGGAAAGAAACGCCGAAAAAAACTCGGCTTATGCTAATAACCGTCCCCCGTAATGTGATCGGGCGGGGACGGCAGATCCCCGCCCGGAAGATTTACTACGGAACGATGCAGATCGAATCGGTTCCCGTAATCAACGTACTATCGAATAGTTTCCCCGTCAGAGTTGCGCTGGTTGTGCCCTCCGCAAATACGCCGTCGACGTCCTGCATTTGGAGAACGAGGTCCTCATACCCGTCGGCATTAATATCTTCATAATGGGCAAGAAGGTTGTTGTTCTTACCGACAACCTTTATCGGCAGGGATTCTAACAGCACACTCGCGGGGTCGATATCTCTTACCGAAAAATCAGCGCTGCCGAGGACAGCAAGAGGGATCACGCCGAAACCGTTATTGTTGAAACAGTTTGGATAGCTCCCGGGCTTGATGTCGATGGCTACCTCTATGGTCCTTGTCCCCGCCCACTTGACGGCATTGATGTACAGCAGTTGAATATTCGGGTCCTGAAGGGTCATACCTGACGAATAGTTTGCCGCCTGGCTGAAATTCACCACCCGCCCCTTTTCGAATTCCCGCACCAGCACGCCCGGCCCTCCGCTCGGAGCCGTCATAAGAACAATGGATGGAGAGACTGAAAAGATGACCTGCGACCCGGCATCATGACCGTCTGCAAAAAAGGTGAACGAATTGGGGACGCCGGCCAGTACCGGATGGGTTTCCTGTCCGGACACTGCCGTGTAAGTAATATAACAGCCGCCGCAGTTATTGGTGGCGCCATCGGCCCACCGCAAGAGAACCAGCTCCGGCATCGAGGTCTGCTGCCCAATGGCGAGTTCATAGCCATCCCACTGAGAGGCAATGAACCCACCTCCGTTCCGCACAAAATCTGTCAGCATCATCTGCGATAGGATCGGAAGTGGAGCATAATAGGTGGCGCCATCAAGATGGATGACGCAATCAAAATCCGCAAGCGCCGGGTCGGAACCGGTCCATGAGTACTCCGGCGCCGGCCTGCGCGTTACCGTATTGCCCGCCGCCGTGAGCGCGTCTACGAGTGCCGTGGTGCCGGCAGTATCGGCATCTACCAGCAAGAGAACGCGTTTCCCGGTTGTTGTTGCTGACGATACTCCCGCTGTAACGAACACTGCGAGTACTGCCGATATCATTACGGTAAAAACGATCCGCCACAATAATGCACTGCCCTTCTTTTCCATGCTTTTCATGGATTACCCCTTTCCGCCTATACAGGCAATAAGATATACATCGTTCCCTTGTTCAACAATAAACTGCAGCCAATGATGCTATGAAAAAAAACCAAGGCAAAAACAAGAGTGACAAAAAACATGCGGAATGCCGCGTGCCGTCAAGAGATCACGCGCTCTTATCACGAATTGCAGATTTGCTTAACTGTATGGCAGAAGGATGCCGTGGTGAGAATGCCGTAGTATTGAAATAAAATAGCATAGCAGTCGCGTACTGTCAAGATGCCGTGAGGTATAAAAAGGTATTCAAACTGATACCTAATACTTTTTCCCTCGCCCCGAAACTTTGCGGGAATATCTCTACGATTTCTTTTTCACAGTAGCAAAGGCTTCCGATCGAGAATGCTGCAAACGTCACTCAGCGTGCGGGGTGACCTTCACTACAAGGCAGGTATGAAAATTTAAAAAAACATGGTTGCATTTTCCTTCAAGATATGACATTATTGCCGAACATTTATGAAGAGACTTTTCTTAAAGAAGACCCTTGCCGAGCTGACGGTCGAGGCCTTTGATGAGGGTCGGCATGGCCTGAAAAGGTCCCTCGGCCCGATCGACCTCATACTTTTGGGGATCGGCGTCGTCATCGGCGCCGGCATCTTTGTGCTCACCGGCCATGCCGCCGCGGCGGTCGCGGGTCCCGGCATCACGTTCTCCTTCATCATCGCGGCAATTGCGTGCGTCTTTGCCGGGCTCTGCTATGCGGAATTCGCCTCCATGATCCCCGTTGCCGGCAGCGCCTATACCTATGCCTACGCGACCCTGGGAGAGTTCGTTGCCTGGATCATCGGCTGGGACCTTATTCTGGAATACAGCCTCGGCGCAACGACCGTGGCCATCGGATGGTCAGGCTACCTCGTGAGCTTCCTGAAGGGCTTCGGCATTGTTCTCCCCGAAGCGCTCACGTCACCGCCCTTCCTGTACAACGTGGAGACGCAGAGCTGGGCCACTACCGGCGCGCTCCTCAATCTGCCGGCGGTCTTCGTTGTCGTCTTCGTCACCGTCATCCTCGTCATCGGGATACGGGAATCGGCTTCCTTCAACGCCTTTATCGTCTTTCTCAAGGTGGCTATCATCCTCGCCTTCATCCTGGTCGGCGTCTTCTTCATCAAGCCCGAGCTCTGGCATCCTTTTGTTCCGGAAAACAAGGGTGTCTTCGGCGTCTTCGGCTGGAGCGGCGTTCTCCGGGGAGCAGGCGTGATCTTCTTCGCCTATATCGGATTCGATGCGGTCTCGACCCTCGCCCAGGAAGCGAAAAACCCGAAGAAGGACATGCCCATCGGCATTCTCGGCAGTCTCTTCATCTGCACGATCCTCTATGTGGCGGTCTCCCTGGTCCTGACCGGCGTGGTCTCCTACACAAAGCTCAATACTCCGGCTCCGCTGGCGGTCGCTCTCGATGCCATGAATCTTCAGGTGTTCTCTCCCCTGCTGAAGATCGGCGCCATCGCGGGCCTGACCTCGGTCGTTCTCGTGCTTCTTCTCGGACAAACAAGGATATTCTTTTCCATGGGGAGGGACGGCCTTCTGCCGCCTTTTGCAGCAAAGGTCCATCCCAAATTCAGGACACCCTATATCAACACCATCATCACCGGGATCATTACGGCCATCGCGGCCGCCCTTCTTCCCATCGGCATCGTGGGAGAGCTGGTGAGCATCGGAACGCTCCTCGCCTTTGCCATCGTCTCGGCAGGCGTATTGATCCTGCGGTACACTGATCCCGATGCCCCGCGTGTGTTCAAAGCGCCGGGAGGGGCGGCAACCCCCATCCTCGGGATACTCACCTGTCTCTATGTCATGTCAGGCCTTCCCCGGGATACGTGGATCCGGCTCTTTGTCTGGCTTGCTTTGGGTCTCGTTATTTATTTTAATTACGGAATAAAGAAGGCGAGAAAGAAGAAAGCCTGAGTCTCCTGCTATCGTAAGGCGAATCAAATAAAAAGCCCATTGTCTGAAAAATGACAGTTGGCCTTTTTTATTGAAGCTCCCTGCAGTCCCGCTCGGGCGGGACAGGGAATCTCGATTCTCAAGGTAAGAACATAGTCGTATTCGCTCGCTAACCCCGCAGCAGTATTTCGCATGGTCATGCTCACCCTCGGCCCTGCGGCTCTGTTCTATTTGTATTTCCTCACCACGGCCGTCACGACCCCCGCGATTGCGAGCTCACTTTTTGGCTTGATGGGTTTATAGCGCGGATTTGCGATTCTGGATGAGGAGTTCATCGAGGGACAGGGTGTCGGCCAGCTCTTCCTCGGCAGGGCTCGGGAACCCGGCTTCCACCGTGCCGAGGACCCGTACGGAAGACGCGATCGATACCGGTATGAGCCTGCCCTTTTTGTCCCGTTCAAGGACCTTGAGCTGCTCGAGCTTGTTGATGAGCTTGGAGACCGCGTTCTTCGAACGCAGGCCCGCCATCTCCCCGATCTCCGAGAAGCACGGCTTATGCTCAGAGCGGCACCGTCCGATAACAGCTTGCGAGACATTTGAAATTCCCCTGTGCTATAATGAGCAAATAATGAGACAAAACGTGCCGGGTAACAGCGGAGGAAACCATGAAATTCTTTGCGGCGGGAGTCCTGGTGGCGATTTTTCTTTTTGTGGGAGGATACTCGCTCGGAAAGAAGAACGGCAGGACCTACATGGACCTGAACGTGCTCGTGGGTTCCATCAAAGAGAGCGTGAATGCCGAAGAGAAGCATACGGAGTTTATCTGGTACAAGGCCTGCCCGGACAGAATAGGCGGAGTTCTTAAACCGCCGAAGGTGCTGATGGTGTATCCCGTGAATTTCGACCTTAAAACATCCATTGATGAAGCAACATACGTGAAGACCCCTGCCGGAAAGGTCCGGATCCATTTTGCCCCGATCAGGATCGAAAATACCGAACCCTATCTTGAACAGATGGTGTATATGTCGGGCGGAGGTCTGTTTTACCAGAAGGGAGACCGCTACGTTCAGGCCGAGATAAACCGGGCGCCGAGGATCATTAAATTCCTTGCCTATCAGACGTTAAGGGACAACCTTGCCGAGATCAGGAGAAAAATGGCGGACAAGGTCAAAAAAGTCTTCGCTTCCGCGCTCAAGAATGACATATCTCCGAACAACATCGAATGCATCTGGGATGACGCTGCGCAGAAAAGATACCTGGAAACCCTTGCAAAAGACCTTGTGCAGCCGCCGTTCGGTGCGAAGGGCTGCGAAAGCAACTGGTTCCATGTCGGCAATAAAGCATATAATTATGTTGTTCAAGATCATTCTACAAAAGATGGCGAAGTCGCCTCATCCGAAGCTGAAACGGATGTATCACCGCGCCCTGAAGAAATAGTTCTTGGCGTTCCTCTGGGACAAAAATAGTAAAGGACTGAATGCCCATATAAAAGTTCGACGCATAATTATTGAAGCTCCCCGCAGTCCCGCCATGGAGGGACGGGGAATGCGCTCACTCCAGAATTCATACACTTCACCTCGGGGGAATACAGGTCATGAAAAGAACCGCCCTTATCGTACTCAGCGTTCTCCTTTTTTTCGGATGTGTCGGGAAAAAACCGGCGACCAAGCCGGCGGCAAATGTGTTCATCGATCGCCACATGAAAAACGTCACCCGGCTCACCTCTGAAGGAGACAACGGCGAGGCCTATTTCTCCTGGGACGCGAAGATGCTTATCTTCCAGTCAAGCCGCGGGAACTTCGCCTGCGACAAGATATGGACCATGAACAGCGACGGCTCCGACAAGCAGATGGTCAGCCCGAACCACGGGGCACACACCTGTTCCTTCTTTTTCCCCGGCAACCGGAAGATCATCTTTGCTTCAACAAGCCATGTCCCCGGCGACTGCCCGCCAAGGCCCGAAACGCCGAAGGGTGCACGCTACGTCTGGCCGCTCTATCCCTATGACATCTTCATCGCGAACGTGGACGGTTCGGATCTTACACGGCTCACCGATAATCCAAAATACGATGCGGAACCCGTGGTCTCATCCGATGGCAAGCAGATCGTGTTCGGGTCGCAGCGGGAGGGAAATTTCGATATCTATATCATGAACGCGGACGGCTCGAACGTGCGGCGGCTGACGGACCAAACGGGCTACAACGGCGGGCCGTGGTTTTCCCCGGACGGCGGAAAGATCGCCTGGCGCGCATGGTATCCCGGGACGAAAGCGGAAAAGGCCCAGTGGCGGGACTGCATGGAAAAGAACTATATCCTCGCCTTCCCCCTCGATCTCTGGGTCATGGACGTTGACGGCTCGAACAAGAAGATGGTCCTGCACAACGGGGCGACCAATTTCGCGCCATCGTGGCATCCTGACGGAAAGCGGCTCATCTTTTCGAGCAACATGGACGACTGGCGCAAGGACATAAAACAGTACGGCCATAATTTCGAGATCTATATCATAAACATCGACGGCACAGGACTTGAGCGGATCACGTATAATACCGTGTTCGACAGCTTCCCTATGTTCTCCCCGGACGGCAGGAAACTGGCCTGGGCCTCGAACCGGAACCCGCAGAAGCCGCGCGAGACGGACATATTTATTGCGGATTGGTATGAGTAGACTATTCTCCACAATCGGCGTTCTCTCCCTTCTTGTGCTCCTGCCGGCATATCTACCGGCATCGGAACCCCTGCACCACGACCTCAAGGTCGCTCTGTATCCCGAAGAACAGCGCCTGAGCGCAACAGACACGATCACCCTGACCAAAGGCTCCTCTCCTGAGATCGAATTTCTTTTGCACGCCGGCCTCAAGCCTTCATCCCCTACCCCCGGCGTTCTCCTCATGCAAAGAGAAGAAAAGCGGGGGCCGGTAGCTCTTGAAACGTTCAAGGTCATCCTGCCTCCGGGCGTGAGATCGTTCATTATCGAGTACGGCGGGAGCATATATCATCCCATCGAATCCATCGGAAATGAGCAGGCGCGGGGGTTCAAGGACACGACGGGGCTTATTTCCAGTAATGGCGTGTTCCTTTCCGGAAACACCTTCTGGTATCCCCGGATAGGCGAAGGAATGATGACCTTTACCCTTGAGGTCAAATTGCCGCAGGGCTGGGATGCGGTGAGCGAGGGAGAGCGGGTAAAACACAGCCTCGGCAGGGACGGCACCATGGCAAAGTGGCGATCGCCGGAACCCCAGGATGAGATATACCTTGTCGCCGACCGTTTCACTGAGTATTCCAGGCCCGCGGGAAACGTCAGCGCCATGGTATTTCTTCGCGCACCGGATGAGGGCTTGGCAAACAAATATCTGGAGGCGACCGCGAGCTATCTTGAGATGTACGATAAACTCATCGGCCCCTACCCGTATAAAAAATTTGCGCTCGTCGAGAACTTCTGGGAGACGGGCTTCGGCATGCCCTCATTCACGCTCCTCGGATCGCAGGTCATCCGCCTCCCCTTCATCATCAATTCCTCCTATCCTCACGAGATCCTGCACAACTGGTGGGGAAACAGCGTATTCCCGTATTATGATAAAGGCAATTGGTCCGAAGGCCTGACAGCCTACCTCGCGGACCATTTAATGAAGGAACAACAGGGTGAAGGGGCCGCGTACCGCCTTGCCGCTCTTCAGAAATACGCGGACTACGTGCTCGGCGGCAGAGACTTTCCGCTCACTCAGTTCCGTTCCCGCCACAGCTCTTCCTCCGAGGCCATCGGCTACGGAAAGTCGCTCATGTTCTTCCACATGCTGCGTCTTGAATTAAGCGATAGGACTTTCACCAGGGGCCTTCAAAAATTCTACCGCGAATATAGGTCCCGCTTCGCTTCTTTTGATGATCTCAGGG
>DATDRO010000283.1:0-2926 GCA_035291685.1 Nitrospirota bacterium
TGAAAAAAGAGATCAGCTCCATGCCCGGAAATTACCAGCAATCCGTCGACAACCTCGTGAAGGACTGCGATGAGGTGAAGGACCTCGGGATCCCCGCGGTGATCCTTTTCGGCATCCCCGAGCATAAGGACGAAGCCGGGAGCGAGGCGTACTCGGACGACGGCATTGTGCAGCGCGCGATACACGCCATCAAGAGCAAGACGCCGGAGCTCATCGTGATCACCGATGTCTGCCTCTGTGAATACACGAGCCACGGCCACTGCGGCGTGATCAAGGGCGGCAAGATCGAGAATGACGCGACGCTTGAGCTTCTCGCGCGCGAGGCCTTGTCCCACGCCAAAGCAGGCGCGGACATGGTCGCCCCGTCGGACATGATGGACGGCCGCGTCGGCGCCATCCGCAAGGCGCTCGACAGCGGGGGCTTCGAGGATACGCCGGTCATGGCCTATGCGGCAAAGTACGCGTCCAGTTTCTACGGCCCGTTCAGGGAAGCGGCTGAATCCACCCCGCAGTTCGGCGATCGCCGGTCGTATCAAATGGACCCTCCCAACAGCCGCGAGGCGCTGCGCGAGGTCGCCCTGGACATCGAAGAGGGCGCGGACATTGTGATGGTGAAGCCGGCGCTCCCGTATCTCGACATCATTTATCAGGTAAAGCAGCAGTTCAATCTTCCCGTGGCGGCGTATAATGTGAGCGGCGAGTTCTCGATGATCAAAGCCGCTGCGCAGCTCGGCTGGCTGGACGGAGAACGGGCCATGATGGAGTCCCTTACCTCGATCAAACGCGCGGGCGCTGATCTGATCCTTACCTATTTCGCCAAGGAAGCAGCCAAAGTTTTGAATAGATAATCGCCTTTTAATAACGGAGATTCATTGAACTTAGTGGCAGCGCCCCTTCGCTTTGTCGCGTAGCGTGCCAAAGAACATGATTTTTCATTTCGGATAGCTCCAGCGGTTCTTTACTCATCATGAAATTTAAAATGACTGCAGCACGCTCGAACGCGTCAGGCGCTCAGGGGTGCTGCCCCAGTTCCCCTTCATTATATTCAGGAGTGAAATCATGAAAGTAGTAGCATTTAACGGCAGTGCGCGAAAAGAGGGTAACACCGCTATCCTCCTGAACATTGTCCTGGAAGAGCTGAAGGCGGAAGGGATCGAGACCGAGATGTATTCCCTGGCGGGGAAGCCGATCCAGGGCTGTATCGCCTGTTTCAAGTGTTTCGAGAACAAGGACCGGCGCTGTGCCGTGACCAGGGACATCGTAAATGAGTGCATCCAGAAAATGATCGAAGCCGACGGCATCCTTCTCGGGTCTCCGACATACTTTGCCGATGTCTCGGCAGGCATGAAGGCGCTTATCGAGCGAACCGGCATGGTCGGCCGCGCGAATGTTGATCTGTACCAACGCAAGGTGGGCGCAGCGGTGGTGGCGGTCCGGCGCGCAGGCGCCATTCATGTGTTCAACTCACTCAACTATTTTTTCACGATCAACGGGATGATCGTGCCTGGATCGAATTACTGGAACATAGGCATCGGCAGGCAGCCGGGAGAGGTGAACAATGACGCTGAGGGTGTACAGACCATGAAAACCCTCGGAACGAACATGGCCTGGCTCCTGAAGAAGCTCCGCGGGTAAAACCCGGGTAGAACCCATCAGCTTTGTCTAACAAGGCGGGCAAAAAGTACTTGACATGAGCGGCTGGATGAGGTATTGTTGTCCTCAGCAACTGAAAAAATTCTCTTTAAATCTGGTCCGGTGAGGCCAGAAAGGGTCAACGATGGGAACTTTTAACAGTATCCGAACGTTTTACTATACGCACGTACAAACCTTCTCTTTGGATTTTTCGAGAGAAGGTTTTTTTGTGTCATTTTTCAGGGGAATGGGGTTTCCGTTATGACGATGAAGGAAAAAGCGCTGATCCTGGACAAGGCCGGAATTGAACGCGCACTTACCCGGATCGCTCATGAGATCCTGGAGAAGAACAAGGGCGCGAAGGGCCTTGCTGTCGTCGGCATACAGAGGGGCGGTGTCCATCTCGCGAAGCGACTGGCCGCCAGGATACACGAGATCGAAGGAGTTGATGTTCCTGTCGGCAGTCTGGATATCACCATGTACCGGGACGACCTGACAACGCGTAAGTCGCAGCCCGTGCCTCAGGCCACGGACATTACGTTTGATATCCAGGACAGGGTGATCGTGCTCGTTGACGATGTGCTCTTCACGGGACGGACGATACGGGCGGCCTTAAACAGCATCATGGACTACGGGAGGCCCAAAAGCATACAACTCGCCGTGCTTTTGGACCGGGGGCATCGGGAACTTCCGGTCCGCGCCGACTTTGTCGGAAAGAACCTTCCAACCTCGGCACGGGAGAAGGTGGAAGTGACGCTTGCTGAGGACGGCGTTGAGGAGAAGGTGGTTATTCTGGGAGAGTAAAACAGTGCGGAGTTTGGAATGCGAAGTGCGGAATTAAAAAGAACAATAAAGAAATTCATACTGTGCGCATCTGTGTTCATCTGTGGTTACTCAAAAGGTTGATTCATGGCGCTTAGCTCAAAAGACCTGCTCGACATCAAAGGCATGACCACGGACGAGATAAAGCTCATCCTGGACACTGCCGCGACGTTCAAGGACGTGTCCGAGCGGGACATCAAGAAGGTGCCGGCGCTCCGCGGCAAGACCGTGATCAACCTGTTCTACGAGGCGAGCACGAGGACGCGGACATCTTTCGAGCTCGCGGGCAAGAGGCTCTCGGCCGATGTGATCAACATTTCCACGTCCACGAGCAGCGTGGTGAAAGGCGAGATCCTGCTTGATACGGCCCGCAACATCGAGGCCATGAAGTGTGATATTATCATCATCCGACATTCCTGCTCGGGCGCGCCTCATTTTCTCGCTTCGCGGCTTAAAAGTTCGGTGATCAACG
>DATDRO010000284.1:0-4661 GCA_035291685.1 Nitrospirota bacterium
ACAGACGCGCAGATGGTGCTCCAATATAAGGTCACGGTTGCGGCTGAGATTGAGCAATTCTAAACCTTAACCTCGACCTCAACCTGCATCGCGTATCCGTGTTCATCCGTGGCAAATATACTTGCCCCTATTTCTTCTCCAATTTCTTCCAGTCCGTCAGGAACTTCTCGATCCCGATATCCGTCAGCGGATGTTTCACGAGCTGGTCGATCACGCTGAACGGGATCGTGGCGATGTGCGCGCCGGCCAGGGCCGCGTCCAGAACATGGAGCGGGTTCCGTACGCTCGCGACGATCACCTCGGTGGGGTACCCGTAGTTCTCATAAATAGTGACGATCTGGCGCACGAGGTCCATGCCGTAGTGGCTGATATCGTCGAGCCTGCCGACGAAAGGGCTCACGTACGCCGCGCCCACCTTGGCGGCAAGGAGCGCCTGGGTCGGCGAGAACACGAGGGTCATGTTCACCTTGATGCCCTTTTCCGAGAGCACCTTGGTGGCCTTGAGCCCCTCCTTGGTCATCGGAAGCTTTACCACGATGTTCTTGTGGATCTTCGCGAGCTCCGTGCCTTCCGCCACCATCTTGTCCGCTTCAAGACTGACGGCTTCCGCGCTTATGGGGCCGTTCACGATGGAGCATATCTCGGCGATCAGCTGTTTAAAATCGCGTCCCTCTTTGGCGATGAGCGAGGGGTTCGTCGTGACCCCGTCCACCACCCCGAGGCTCGCCGCCTCGCGTATCTCTTTCACATTTGCGGTATCAATAAAAAATTTCATCCACTGTCTCCTTTTCTTTTTTTCGGCTAATCACGAATTATGGTGCATGAGATGAGAAGGCTGCCTCTGAGCGAAAGCAGCGCCCGGGAGCGCCACTCCTTTGAACTGAAAAGCGGGTGCTTCTGTTTATCGCCTTCAGCAGCCTGTCCGGCAACTGCCCCTCGTCAGCGCGATTGCGCGGCTGAGCGAAGGGGTCGCCTTCTCATCTTCTTTGTTCATCGCGGCTTCCACGATCTGTACCGTGTGCAGCACTTCGACATCGGAGCCGGCGCTCCTCAAGGCATCCGTTATCTGCATACGGCACCCGGGGCAGCCGGTGGCCACGACAGACGCGCCCGTCGAGATGATGTCCCTGGCCTTGGCCCCGGCGATACCGGAAGAAAGCTCATGATGGGTTATTCTCATCATCCCGCCGAACCCGCAGCAGCGGTCGGCATTTTGCATCTCTCTGAGCGTCAACCCGGGAACGGCGAGAAGGACCTTCCTCGCTGTTTTCGAGAGGCCCTGCCCCCGTCCCAGGTGGCACGGGTCATGATACGTGACGATCGTCCTTGCCGGAGCAAGATCAAGACCTTCGAGACCGTCGAGGAGAAGCTCATGAATATCGAGAACAGCAGGTCTTGGAACATCAGGCGGGAGCAGTTTAGGATATTCTTTTTTAAAAGTCAAGCCGCAAGAAGCACATGCCGTAACGATCACATCCGCGCCGAGCCCTGCGAACAGCGCGGCGTTGCTGTGCGCGTGCTCCCGGGCCGCTTCCCGGTCCCCGAGCGACAGCAGCGGCCTGCCGCAGCATGTTTGTTCTTTTGGTATGATGACATCGAAACCGAGCCTGCCGAGCACGCTGACAGCCGCGCGGGCAATGTCCTGCTGAAAATAGTTCGACGCGCATCCGACAAAGAACGCCGCCCTGCCCCTCGTCCTTCCCCGGCCTTTGTGCGCGGCAGAGGAACCGGCCTCCGGCGCCGTGTCAAGAAAGGGCTTATGAGAAGCCGAAATGCCATTCCCCTTCCCGCTCTCGGCGAAAGACCCGCGGGCATAGCGCAGGACCACCGGAGCCAGCCATGCGAGCGAGCGAAGGGCGCGGCCGCTTCTGAGGACGCCGGAAAGGATGCTGTTGATGACCCCGCGCCCTGATTCGCTGACCGCCTGCTCTTTTGCGGCCTGGATGATATCGGCAACAGGCACGCCGCTCGGGCACGATGCCTCGCAGGCCAGACAGCCCGCGCACGTGGCAAGGCGGTCCTTAAAAAGGTCCGACAGCGGGAGCCTCCGGTCGCGCACCGCCCTGATGAGCGCCAGCCTGCCGCGGGGTGAGAGTGATTCTTCCCGTTCCTGCAGGAACGAGGGGCAGACCGCCTTGCATGCCCCGCAGAGCACGCACTGGAAAAGCTCTTTTCGGTACTGTTCTAACGATTTTTTATTCATGAGTTGGGTATTCAATGTGAAAATATTCAGACAGTGCTTCAGGAAGGCGCTTCAGGGCACAATGGTCACGGGAGTGCCGAGGGACACAACGCTGAATATCTCATCCACATCCGCATTGTCAAGGGCGATGCATCCGTCGGTCCAGTTCACCAGGTCCGGGGCGTCCGGGGCGCGTTTGATGGCCGAATCAAGGGTCCTCCCGTGGATCCCCACGGCCCCGCCGACCCCCGTCTCCCACGGCGGCTGACGCCTCTCTTCGTTCGCCTTTCTTATCCTGGTGTATTCCGACGGCGTAATGATCCCCTGCTGGAGACCGTAAATCGCGTGTTTGATGCCCGGATAACTGATGCCCATGAACTTGTAGAACAGCTTGCTGTGGTTGATGGTGCAGATATAGAACTCACCCTCGGGCGTCCGTTTGTCTCCCATGACCCGCTTGTCCCCGCCGGCATATCCCTTGCCGAAAACAGCCCAGTAGCTCTTCACCGGCGTCATGCCCTTATACAGCGTGAGCACATAGCGGGATTTCTGGATGACGACCCTGAGCTCTCCGGCGGTGGAAGAAAGCTTCGCGGCAAGAACGGCAAACCGGGAAGATTGAGCGTCCGGCCCGGGAGAGATGCAGCTGATCAGCGCAACAAGGACAAGAAGCCGCAGGTATAAATATGGTGTCCGAATCCGTTTCATCGTCCGGGATCAGGTGCGGTCCTGTTCCGCAAACTTCTGCGCGCAGGCCTCACTGCAAAAATAGGCGGGCCTTCCGTGGATACGTCTGGCCACTGCCCGCTCCTTCAGCACATACGTGCGGCACTGCGGATCAAGCACCATGTCCTCTCCCTTGAGTTGCGCGCGTTTCTCTTCTTCGCCGTTATAACCCTTGAGCGCGGAGCGGAACAGCGTCTTCAGTGAAAAATAGAGAAGAAGGATAAAAACAAGAACAAGAACACTTCGAATCATCTAAGGCCCTTCCTTCAGCACTTTTTTGAACGTTGTTATACACGCCCTCATGCGGTCCGACTGGGGATAGTTCGGCGAAACCCTGAGAACGTCCTCCCAGACGTGAATGGCGGCCTGATAGTCCCTTTTATCATAGGCATAGACAATTCCCATGTTATAGCGGGCATTCTGATTGCCGGGGTCGTGTTCCAGCGCTGTTCGGTACTCGGCAAGCGCCCTGTCGGACATGCCCATATTCCGGTAGGCGGTTCCCATGTCGGTGCGCACATCGGAGTTCCTCGGGTCAATGCCGAGAGCGCGCCGGTAGGACGCTACCGCCTCCTTCCAGCGGCCGGAGTTATAGTTGGCGTTTCCGAGGGCTATCAGGACGGCAAGATTGTTCGGGTCCTCAGCGAGGAGCCTTTGGTACTCTTCGATCAGGCCGTCATAGTAGGGGGTCTGCCCCTCACTCCCCTGCGCGGGCTTTTCGTGCGCAGGCGAAGACACGGCCTGTTTGCCGCTGTCCGCCTTACTGCATCCGGACAGGAGCATACAGGAAAAAACCGCCGCTGCAATTCCTTCTTTCATCATGACCTTCACAGATTGCTTCAGAGGTCGACATGCGTCTCGCAAAACTCGCTTCGGGGTCTTGTATCTTCACTTCCGGGCAGGGATCAATGCCTGAAGTGCCGCATCCCCGTCATGAGCATGGCCATGCCATGTTCATTCGCCGCCTTGATCACTTCTTCATCCTTGAGAGACCCCCCGGGCTGGATGACCGCCGTCGCGCCCGCTTTCGCCGCCTCATCCAGGCCGTCGCGGAAGGGGAAGAAGGCATCCGATGCGATCACGGTCCCCGCAAGCGGGAACTGCGCCTTCATCACCGCGATCCGCACGGAATCAAGCCTGCTCATCTGGCCCGCCCCGATCCCGATGGTCCGATCGTTCGTGGTGAAGATGATCGCATTCGACTTCACGTGTTTGCACACCTTCCAGGCGAAGGCAAGCGCCTCGTATTCATCATCCGTCGGCTTTCTTTTCGTCGCGACCGTGAGCTTTCTGACGTCGCCGATCCTGCCGAGGTCCCGGTCCTGGTAGATGAGACCGCCGACGAGCCTTTTCATGTCCATGCCCTCGGGAGTGCCGGTCACGTTCGGCCCGATGTCGAGCAGCCGCAGGTCTTTTTTCTTTTTGAGCTCCGCGAGCGCGTCCGGCGCGTACTCCGGCGCCACAACGACCTCGACGAACGTGGACGTGAGCTCCCGGGCGGTCTCGATGTCCACCATGCGGTTGAAGGCGATCACGCCGCCGAAGGCCGAGACCGGATCGCAGTCGCGCGCCATCCGGTACGCCTCTCCCTGCGTCTTCGCAATGGCAACGCCGCAGGGATTGTTGTGCTTCACGATCACTGCCGCGGTCCGGTCGTACTCTTTCGCGAGCTCAAGCGCGCTGTTTGCGTCGAGAAAGTTATTGAACGACATCTCTTTACCCTGGAGCTGTTTTGCGTTCGATACGGACGGCT
>DATDRO010000285.1:0-3646 GCA_035291685.1 Nitrospirota bacterium
ATTTTGCGTCTCCTGCGGCCATGATTTCGGCGACGAATTGTACGGCAAGCTCTCGTTCTACTTCGGGCTGAAGGACGAGTTCGAAGAGCTCGGCAAGGTGCAGGACTCATTTTCCGCGCGGCTGGCCACTATCTTCGTGAAGATCCAGAATTATGAAGCGCTTCTTGAGGCTGACCTGGGGAATGCACACGCTTCTCCCGCTCCCGGAAAGAAAACAGCCGTGGAACCTGCGCCAACGGTCACGGACAGAACGCGGGAAACGGTCCCTGTTGCTACGGGTGTCATGTCCGCCCCTGGATCCATTACGGAAGAACGGGGCCGAAAAGACACATCCGACCTCGAGATCCGTATGGGCCAGAAGTGGCTGCTCATCGTAGGGCTGCTGACCATGGTCTTCGGCGTGGGATATTTCCTGAAGTACTCCTTTGAGCAGGGATGGGTCGGTCCCGCGGGCCGCGTTGCGATGGCGTACCTATGGGGCATCGTCTTCCTCGTTGCGGGCGACCGGTTCCGGAAAAAGGGTTTTGGCGCCTTCGGACTTTCCCTGGTGGGCGGCGGCATCGCCGTGCTCTACTTCGCGACGTTCGCGGCCTTTCAAATTTATCACCTCTTTGATCAAACGCCGTCGTTCCTGATCATGGTCCTGATAACCGTGCTCGCCAGTTTGCTCGCGATCCTCTATGACGCCAGGGGGCTTGCCGTGCTCGGACTCGTCGGCGGGTTCCTGACGCCGATCCTGCTTACCACCGGCCAGGACAACCAGATCGCGCTCATGACCTACATGACCATTCTGAACCTCGGCCTTCTCAGCGTCGCGTTCTATAAGAAATGGGACATTCTCAACTCCCTGGGGTTCTCGTTCACCTACCTGCTGTACACGGCATGGTACGCGAGCCACTACACCGGGCACAAATTCTGGCCCGCTGTCATCTTTCTCAATATTTTCTTTCTTATTTACAGCGTCGCGCCCTTCGCGTATCAGTTCTTCCGGAAGAGCAGCGAGCAGGTGCGCGGGTTCACCATCCTCATCCTGAACTCTATCTTCGCCTTCGGTTACAGCTACGCCATGGTCCGGGGCCATTTCTCCCTGCCCTGGGTGAGCGTCATTTCGCTGTTCTATACCCTCGTGTTCCTCTCGCTGGCGACGTTCCTGTATCGCCGCGGCGTTCACAGACAGGAGGCCTTTGTCGTGTTCCTGGCCAAGGCGGCGCTCTTCCTTATCATCACCGTGCCGATCATCTTTTCCCGGCACTGGATCACCGTCTTCTGGGCGGTCCAGGGGCTCACGCTCCTCTGGATGGGATCCACGCTGGACCGCAAGGGACTGCGGGCGGCCGGCTACGGGCTCCTGGGCATAACGGTCTGGAAATTCCTGTTCCACGATTACGGCGGGATATTCCTGTTCGATTTCGGCTATCGGTTCGCGATGCGCTCTGGATACACGACCCTGCTCCTGGAGCGGCTGACCACCTCTCTCGTGCTCCTCATCATGCTCTTTGTCGCGGGGTCCCTGGCGCGCCGGGATTCCCTCAGGACCTTTTCTCCCGATCACCCGGACGCGCCGGTCGTTTTCGGCGTCTGGGGTGTCCTCCTGTTCATCATTCTGAACGTGGAGGTATCTTCCTTCTTTTATGAGTATCTTCCGCAGGGCCGGTTCGCGTCGATCTCGGTCCTCTGGACGCTCTTCTCGGTGTCGCTCATGCTCCTCGGGTTCAAGACGAACGCCTCCGCGCTCCGGAAGGCCTCCTTCGGGCTGTTTCTTGCCACCGCGCTGAAGGTCTTTCTCTTCGACATGGCCAATGTGAGCACGCCGTACCGGATCATTTCCTTCATCATCCTGGGGCTCGTGCTTGTGGGGACGTCGTACCTCTACTATAAGTTCAAGGACCGGATCATCAGTGTCATGGCGGAAGATCCGAACCGGGAGCGCCTCTCATGAAAAAGATGTTCGCGTTCTTTCTGTCCGTTTGTCCTTTGCTCGTCAATCTTCTGCTCGTCAATCTTCCGCTGGTTGAGGCCTCTGCCGCGCCTCCGACACCGAAGGATTTTCAGTACTGCGCGGAGGTGAACGGCCAGGCACGGGCCAATGCCCTCTCCAGCATCCATCTTCCGGCAGAGGTCCTCGAAAAGAGCGCATCGGGATGCATTGACCTGAGGCTGTTTGGTCCCGGGGGACGGGAAACACCCTTCGTGGTGATCGAGAACGTGGCGCCGCCGGAGCCTCAGGAAAATTATTCCCTGGAGATCACGGACTACGCCGGGAACGGTACGGAGGCTTCCATCAGCATGCGCCTGCCGGAGAAGCGCCGGCCGGTGACGGTCATCGAGATCCATACGCCGGACAGGGACTTCAAAAAGCGGGCGGTGCTCTCGACGAGCAGCGACAACAAGGCCTGGCGGGTCGCGGCCGAGGACGCGATCTATGATTTTTCCTCCCGCGTTGATCTTCGCAAGACAAGGATCGAGTTCAGGAAAACGGACGACCGGTATTTCCGGCTGAAACTCACCGATGACGGCGGCAAGCAGCAGGGCAAAACGTCCATAAAGCTGAGATACGAAGGACTGGACTTCTCCGTCGAAGGGATGCAGAAGAAGGAGATCCATATCCAGGGCGTGCAGGCCCTCACCGCGCTGTCCCGCGAGCGCGTGCCGGTCTACGACACCAGGCCCTTCCCGAACGTTTCCGCGAAAACGGACAAGGACGGGAACACGGTGATCATTCTCAAGGCCGGCCTGCCGGTCGAGCGATTTTCATTCGCCATCGCCAATCCCTATTATTCCCGGAACGTGATGGTCTCGGTGAGCGGCGCGGATGACGAAGAGACCTACCGGTTCCTGGCGCGGGGGACGATCTACCGTTTCGCCCTTGACGGCAGAAAAGAGGAGCGGACCTTCATCGACGCCCGGTCGCCGAAGCAGGCCTCATACAAGATCGTGATCGAGAACAGGGGAAATCCGCCGCTTGACGTGAAGGCCGTGGACCTTTCCTGGGTCCGGCAGGACCTGTACTTTCTCGCCCTGAACGACAACGACCGCCATACGCTCTGCTTCGGGAACGATACACTTGCCCGTCCCGAGTATGATATCGCGCGGTTCATCACGAGAGAGAACCTCGGCCGGCACTCGCCGGTCTCTCTTGCGGCCGGAGAGCCGCGCGTCAATGCCGGCTACGCGCCGAAGGCGCCGAAGCAGAAGCGGGCGCGGATCGAGAAAATAATCCTGACCGTGGTGGTGGTCGTGCTGGTGAGCGGCATGGGCTTCTGGCTTTTCACACTGGTCAGGAAAATAGCGCGGGAGAAAAGCAGCTCGTAGCTCATAGCTGATGGCAGTTGCTGCGCACTACGAGCCATGAGCTAAGAACTACTTTTCGCGTCCGCAGCCTGCCCTCGAATGATCTTATCGGGGGGCCTCGGTGTGGCCTGTGGCCATGGCGGTGAATTTATTGTAGTGTTTTTTGTAATAATTTTATATTGGGAGTTGGATGATAACAGATAAATAAATTATGTCAGAAGAAAAAAAGAACAGCACAAAAGCACTGAGCGACCGGGGTCAGCGGCCCGTTGTCCTCAAGAAGGTACGGCTCGTCGTGGTAACGGGAAAGGACGAGCGGAAAGAGGTGCTGCTCCAGAAGCGGGCTGTGACGATC
>DATDRO010000286.1:0-2802 GCA_035291685.1 Nitrospirota bacterium
ACGGAAAGTCGCTCATGCTCTTCCACATGCTGCGTCTTGAATTAGGCGATAAGACTTTCACCAGGGGCCTTCAGAAATTCTACCGTGAACACAGGTCCTGCTTCGCATCTTTTGATGATCTCAGGGCAAGCTTCGAATCCGTTTCCGGAAAAGATCTGAAGCGCGACTTCGAGCAGTGGGTCTGGCGCACGGGCGCCCCGGAGTTGAGACTGGGAGACGTTAAGACGAGTGACGGGGGACAAGGGACAAAAGACGAAGGGAAACGCGGAAACCGGGACAAATACGTCCTGACCGCGCGCCTTCAGCAGGTCCAGCCGGGAAAGTCCTATCATCTCCGTATTCCGATCGCCGTTACAATGGAGGGAAAGGAACAAGCGCTCCAGACCGTAGTGGAGATGGATGCGCGGGAACGCGAGATAACGCTCGAAGTCCCGGCCCGGCCCCTCAGGGTGGACGTGGACCCGGAGTTCGATCTGTTCCGCAGGCTCGATCGGGAGGAAATTCCTCCCGCCTTGAGTCAGGCCCTCGGCGCGAGGAAAATGCTGATACTCCTCCCCTCCTCGGCTGACAAAAAACTTCTTGGCGCATACCTCGAACTTGCAAAGTCCATCGGCCGGTCGGGACCGGACGAAGTGGAGATAAAGCTCGACAGCGAAGTGAAAAAACTCCCCCCGGACCGGGCGATTACGGTCCTTGGATGGCAGAACCGCTTCGTAAAAGATATGACGCAGACCCTCTCAGAATATGACGTGGCCATGGATAAAGCCGCGGTCCGTATCGGACGAACGGAGATAAAAAAAGAAGATCATTCGATAGTGCTTGTCGGTCGAAACCCGAAAAACCAGGACCAGGCCATGACCTGGATCGCTTCTGATACGCCCGAAGCCGTCCCGGGCCTCGCCCGGAAGCTCCCCCATTACCACAAATACAGTTATCTGGCTTTTGAAGGCCCGGAGCCCGCGAACGTTGCCAAAGGCCGGTGGCCCGTGCTTCATTCTCCCTTGACGGTCTTTATCCCCGCTGCCGATGGAACAATAGAGGAAATCGAGACGGCAAAGCTCTCGCCTCGGGAGCCTCTCGCGGGCCTTGCTCCCGTATTTTCAAAAGAACGGATGATGGAGACCGTGCGTTTCCTTTCGAGCGAAAAGCTCAAGGGCAGAGGTCTCGGCACAAAAGAGCTGGACAAGGCGGCGAACCATATCGCGCAGCAATTCAATGAGGCCGGGCTCAAACCCGGCGGCGGGGCGGGAAGCTGGTTTCAGGCATGGGAAGAGAAGTTTGCTGAAAATCCCCCTCCCTCCCCCTTAACAAAGGGAGGCAAGGGGGGATTTGAAACGCAAACGGTTACGACTCTGAAGAACGTGGTCGGCGTGATTCCCGGGAAGAGGCCGGAGTTTGCGGGACAAAGCGTGGTCATCGGCGCACACTATGACCACCTCGGCCTGGGATGGCCCGATGTGAGAAATAACAACAAGGGGAAAATTCATCCCGGCGCGGACGACAACGCAAGCGGCGTCGCCGTGCTCATTGAACTGGCGCGTTTCTTCGCGCATGGCCCCCAACCTGATCGAACGATCGTCTTTGTCGCCTTTACCGGAGAAGAGGCCGGGAAGAGAGGCTCGAAATATTACGCGGCGAACGAAAAAGACCATCCCCTGAGCTCGAGCCTCGGCATGGTGAATCTGGATACCGTGGGACGACTCGATAAGAAGAAGCTCCTGATACTCGGGGCCGGCTCGGCCAAGGAATGGGTGCACATTTTCAGGGGCGCGGGCTTCGTTACCGGTGTTGAGACCGAGACAGTGTCGGAGGAACTCGATTCAAGCGACCAGATAAGTTTTCAGGAGGCGGGCGTTCCCGCGGTGCAGCTTTTTACCGGTCCCCATCCGGATTATCACCGGCCTGCGGACACTGCGGACAGGATCGATGCTGACGGGCTCGTGAAGGTCGCTGCCGTGGCAAAAGAGGCCGTCGAATATCTTGCGTCCCGTGAGGGGCCTTTGTCATCCACGATGAAACCGGGACCAACCGCGAAAACAATGCCGAAGAAGGAGCGAAAGGCCGCCCTCGGCACGATCCCGGACTTTTCTTATAAAGGAGATGGGGTCAGGATCGAAGGAGTGATTGCCGGCTCTCCTGCTGAAGCAAGCGGATTGAGACCGGGAGACGTGATCCTCAGGGTCAACTCCTCGCCCGTACGCGGTCTGAAGGATCTCTCCGACATCCTGAAGTCACTAAGCCCCGGCGACAGGGTCTCGGTCACGTTCCTGCGGGACGGTAAAGAAATGACGGTAATGACCGCAGTTAAGGAAAAATAGAATTTTACACGCCTCGCCATTCCGCGCCTAAAAAGGAGCCTGCATCATAAAATATGCAGGCTCTTAACAGAGCGGCGCATTTATGCGGCCTTCATGAGCACCTTCAAGGCCTTTTCCTTGGCTGCATTGCCGAACGTGTCGTAGGCCTTTATGATGTCCTCAAGCTTGAACTCATGGGTGATCAGCTGTTTCGGTTTCAGCTTTCCTGATGCGACGTTCTTGAGGAGCATGGGCGTCGTTACCGTGTCCACCAGTCTGGTTGTTATCGTAACATTCTGCGCCCAGAGCTTCTCCAGATGCAGTGAAACGCTCTTGCCGTGCACGCCGATGTTTGCGAGGTGCCCGCCGGGTGCGAGAATATCCTCGCAGAGCTCGAAGGTCGCGGGGATTCCCACCGCCTCGATGGCCACGTCAACGCCCTTCTTATTGGTCAGTTCCATGACCTTCTCAATGGTCTCCCCTTCCTTGCTGTTGACGGTCCTGG
>DATDRO010000287.1:0-7515 GCA_035291685.1 Nitrospirota bacterium
CCGATGACGCCGTTGTTACGGCAGCCCGTCTTTCCGACCGTTATATCACGGACCGGTTCCAGCCGGACAAGGCGATCTATGTTATCGATGAAGCCGGGGCCCGGGCAAAACTGAACCGGTACACCTATCCCGCGGAGATCAAATCTACCGAGATAAAACTGAAAAAACTCGAACAGGAGAAGGCCCTGTTCTCAAGGATCAAAGACTACGTCAAGGTTGAATCCATCAGCGAGGAGGAAAGCCGTCTGCGCGAGGTTCTGGACGGCATCCACAAGGACTGGAAAGATTCTCAGGAAAAGAACATTCCGGTGATCAGCGAGGAAGAAGTTGCCATCGTCGTATCGAACATCACCGGCATTCCGCTTTCACGGATCGAGGAAAAAGAGTCGTCCCGGCTCCTCCGCATGGAGGAAGAGCTTCACAAGAGGATCATCGGACAGAACGAAGCCATTGCCGCGGTCTCACGCGCGATCCGGCGCTCCCGCGTGGGCCTCAAGACGCGCAAGCAGCCCATCGGGTCGTTTATCTTTCTGGGACCCACGGGCGTGGGCAAGACCGAGCTCGCCCGGACGCTCGCCGTGTTCCTCTTTGACAGCGAAGAGGCGCTTATCCGCGTCGATATGTCCGAATACATGGAGAAGTTCAGCTCATCGAGGCTCGTGGGGGCCCCTCCGGGATATGTCGGATATGATGAAGGCGGTCAGCTTACGGAAAAGATCAGACGCCGGCCCTACTCGGTGGTGCTCTTTGATGAGATAGAAAAGGCGCACCCCGATGTTTTCAATATGCTCCTGCAGGTCCTCGATGACGGATATCTGACCGACAACTACGGCAGAAAGGTGGACTTCAGGAACACGGTCATCATCATGACCTCCAACCTCGGCGCGCGGATCATTGAAAAGGACACCCCCCTCGGATTTCAGAAGGATAATACACAGAACCAGTACGAAAAAATGAGGGGGAGCGTCATGTCTGAATTGAAGAGGGCGTTCAATCCCGAGTTTTTGAACAGGATCGACGACGTTGTCGTCTTCCATCCTCTTACCAAGGAACACCTCCTGGAGATCGTGGATATACTCGTGAAGGAGCTCAACACTCACGTGCACGAGAACTACAGCATCCACCTGGAGGTGACCCCGGACTTGAAGGAGTGGCTCATCGAGGAGAGCTATCAGCCGACCTATGGCGCCAGACCCATGCGGCGCGCCATCCAGAAATTCATAGCAGACCCGCTGTCGGAAGAAATACTCCGTGGAAAGTTCAAGGACGCAAGCAAGATCGTCGTGTCGCTCAAGAACGGCGCCACGGAATTTCAGGAAGAAGAATCAGACATGCTGGCAAAAGTTTGATGCCTTTCCGTTCTTTCTCTCTCTCCCTGCTACCGTTTGAACAGCTTCTTTGTAAGAGCAACCGGTAATGTGCGATTCGGGCTGATCATGTATGCAATGCACGGATCTCCGCTTTTCTTCACCAAGGCCGTTGCCTCTTCGATCTCCGAAAAGGGCAGGATCTTTCCTGATACGGCTGACGTCTGAATGATGATAAGGGACTTGCACGGGTCTTTTACCATCGTCGTTGCGGCCTGCGCGATCCTCGCAAGTTCTTCCATGCCTTCTTTGTATTTCAGGCGCCGGCTCTCCCGGATGTCACGGTGCAAAATGGGAATCCAGAAAAAATCGGCGTTGAAGGCCGAGAGGGCATTCACATCAAAAGCATATTTCGACAACGCCGCGTCCGGGCTTTCCAGCTCCGGCCCCTGGAGCGGGACTCCAAACTTGATAGTGCCGTTCACTTTCACCGCGGCCGTCATGATGCTCTGAAGCGCTCCGGCAAGCCGCTCCTTCTTCAATTCGGTCCATTCGCGGAAGCCTTCTCCGTACTCCAGCACCGCGGACCCATCCGTCACGCTGCCGACCCGCGCGAGCGCCCTGCCCGTGATAAGCGCGACACCGTACCTTTTTTTATACTCTTCCATCGCCGCGGTGCTCATGCCTTCGGTGTCCCTGTAATAAAAGTCCCCTCCCAACAGTATTCCGTCAAGGGAGTACGAAGCAACGTTTCTATACAGTTTCACAAGGTAGTCCACCGCGTCCGGCTGAAAGAGGTCCAATTTGCCCGTAGCCTGAAGCGTGCCGCTGTTTAGATCATAGCGCATATCTTCCCACTCAGGGTGTTCTCTAAGCGCAGCGCTCCAGCCTCGCGCAGGAAGGACGAAGAATATCTTGAGGCCTGACGCGTGCGCAAGGTAAACGATATTCGGCAGAACGTCCCCGTCAGGCACGCCGCCTTCCAACGGTCCTATAATAACCGTATTTGCGCCGCCTTCCTTTAGTGCTGCAAAAAACTTTTCGAGTTTGTTATAATCAGAGGGAACGGCGGAAAGAAAGAAGGCATTCATCGGATCGGGCGGCGTTTCCGCCGCAGCGGCGGCAAACCCCTGCGGGCTGGTAAACACCGCGCACACAACGAGACATAGAACTACGATACGGAACCTACCGTGTATCATAATTTTCCCTCCCCGTGAAAACGTCCTATCGCAGAACTGAGAGCCCTCTTATCACCTCAATAATAGCTGATACAGAAAAGAACTTCAAGGGTTCCCCCTAAAAAAAGGGGCGGCTACGCCAGCCGCTCCGTGAATCTCCGCGCAGCGTTCACTGCCTGCACGAGCGAACCGGTCCCGTCATGGAGCAGGTAGGTATTCTGGTACGCCGCCTTGTCCAGCAACGACCGGTCGCCTGCGACCCGAACGGGCTTAAATACGAGTCCGGCAGGAAAATCGTACAGCCTCGAAACCGGTTTATGTTCCGCGACGACAATAATATGTTCTTTTAAAAAGGGTATGAGACCGCCGACCTGTTCAAGGAGGCGCTCTTGAAGGCCCGGCCTGTCGGTGAATGAAGGAAATGATGCGGTGAGCGTCCGCATGTCCTTCGGCGCCGCAACCTTGTCATCACGGTCGCTGAGCGACAGGCTGAAAAATTCCGTTGGTCGTGAATAGTCGGGAAGACAGAGGACCTCCAGTGACATCCCCACCGGTACCACCTCGTCCCGGAGACCGATAAAGAGCGTGGAACCTTGACGATGCTGCTCGGTATTAAAAAGAACCGCGTCCGTCTCCACGGGGCCTTCCGGGGTCATGAGCCCGGTGATCCCGCCCTGCGTGTCCACCGTTTCCGGCCACGGCACCCGGTGCCTCATTTCGCCGCCGCCCCTGAGAAAAACATCGAGCATCTGGTCGGCAAATCTCTTTAAACCTCCGTGAATGTACAGGGGAGCGCCGTCAACAAGGGCCGCGAGAGCCGCGATGGATATCTGCTCAACGGGCTGATGGAAGAAAAAAAGCAACTGAAGATTGAAGAATGCGGTCAGTTCAACGCTGAAATGATATTTTTTAATAAAGCCGTTCGCCGACCGATAACGCAGGAGACGCGCCAGGAATCCGTTCCTGGCGATCCGCTCCGATACTTTTCTGATGTCCCGGAAGAACCGCGTGATCGCGTCTATCTCACGGGGAAATTCCCGCCGGAGTTCGTCTATCGTCTCGCTGTTCTCGGCATAGACATTGATCCTGCGGTCCGGGAGGGCCACCTGATAGCACGGTGACAGCACCGAAGCGCTGTGCGCGAGCCCGAGCTCTGAATACAAGCGTTCGAGCGCCCCGCCGCGCTCAAATCCGAACGTCAGCGTTGTGCCGGTGGAAAACCGGAAACCCTGGGCCTGGAATACCGCCAGCGTGCCGCCGATCTCTTCGCCGGGCTCCAGGAGTACGACCTTTTTACCCTTTCTCGATAAAAGCGCCGCCGCAACGAGACCGCCGAGACCCGCGCCGACCACAGCCACATCGTATTTCGGCACATTCCCTCCTGTGGGTAAAACAAGGCTCTTTCGTTGTAACGTTGAAACCGGTAAACCGCCACGAACGCAAGTCGGCCCCGGAGCGAGAGTCGCTGCGAGCGTGCCGTCCAGGCCTCTGTGAAATATGCCGCCTGCAGGATTAAAACACGGGACATTCTTAATCGGTCAAATCACGCTGGCGCGCTAAGCGACCGAGCGAAGCGGGCTGATCTGCGTCGGCACTCAACTCAAGAACGAAAGAGGCAAAAATAAAAAAGGAAATAGGCTGTCTCAGAGAGTTTCCTATTTCCTTTCGTCCATTTTCCATAGGCTATATAGCGCACACGCGTTTACATTTACTTGGCCTTTTCCCGCATAGCTTCTTTGCGCGAGAGACGTATCTTGCCCTGCCGGTCTATCTCAAGGACCTTGACGAGCACCTCGTCGCCCTCCTTGAGCTCATCGGTCACCTTTTCGAGCCGGTGTTCGGATATCTGGGAAATATGGAGCAGCCCGTCGGTGCCGGGGAATATCTCGACGAACGCTCCGAAATCCATGATCTTCCGGACCTTGCCCATATAGAGCTTGCCTACCTCCGCCTCCTGGACGATGCCCTTGATGATGTCCATCGCCTTTTTCGCGGCCGCCTCGTCGGACGAGGCAATATTGATGACTCCGCTGTCTTCGATGTCGATCTTCGCGCCCGTCTGTTCCACGATGCTGCGGATCACTTTGCCCCCGCTCCCGATCACGTCCTTGATCTTTTCCGTACTGATCTGCATCGTGATGATCCTCGGCGCAAAGGGGTTCAGGCTCTTCCGCGGGACCTGGAGGGTCTCGAGCATTTTGCCGAGAATGTGGAGCCTCCCTTCCTTCGCCTGCTGGAGCGCCGTACGCATGGTATCGATCGTTATGCCGCCGATCTTCATGTCCATCTGGAGGGCGGTAATGCCCGCGCTCGTTCCCGTCACCTTGAAATCCATGTCTCCGAGATGGTCCTCGAGACCGAGAATGTCCGAGAGCACGACAACCTTGTCCCCTTCCTTGATGAGGCCCATGGCGATCCCCGCGACCGGCGCCTTGATCGGCACGCCCGCGTCCATGAGTGAAAGGGTGCCGCCGCATACCGTGGCCATGGATGAAGACCCGTTGGACTCGAGAATGTCGGAGACCAGTCTGATGGTATAGGGAAACTCCAGTTTGGAAGGTATGACCGACTTAAGCGCCCGTTCCGCAAGTGCGCCGTGCCCGACCTCTCTCCTGCCGGGCCCCCTCAGGAACTTGACCTCTCCGACGCTGAACGGGGGAAAGTTATAGTGCAGCATGAAGGTCTTGTAATACTCCCCCTCTAACGCGTCGATCCGCTGCTCGTCCTCGGAGGTGCCGAGCGTCGTCACCACGAGCGCCTGGGTCTCGCCCCGGGTGAACAGCGCGGAACCGTGCGTGCGGGGAAGCATCCCCACGACCGAGCTGATCGGCCGTATCTGGTCCGGCTTCCGGCCGTCCGCGCGGACATTCTTCTCGATAATGATCTTGCGTACTTCGTCTTTTTCGAGATTGAAAAAGATCGCCGCTACCTGGCGGCTCCGGATCGGATCGTCATTCTTGAGCTTTTCTTTGATCTCATCGAGCAAAACGTCCAGCGTCTTCTGGCGCTCCATTTTGTTCGGTATGATAATGGAGGTCTTCAGCCTGTCCATCGCCAGAGAAGCGACCTGCTTCTCAAGCTCCCGGTCGATCTCAATGGTCTTGACCGTCCGCTTGGGCGTGCCGACCTTGGAGACCAGTTCCAGCTGGAGGGCCACGATCTTCTTGATCTCAGCATGCGCGATTGCCAGGGCCTCGATCATTTGATCTTCATTCAGCTCGTTCGCCCCGCCTTCCACCATCATGATGGCGTCCGCTGTGCCGGCCACGACAAGATTGAGGTTTTTTAAGGCCTCGATCTCCTTGATGCCGGGATTGATGACGTACTTCCCGTCGATGAAACCGACCCGAACGGCCCCGACAGGACCGTTGAACGGAATGTCGGAAATAGCGAGGGCCGCCGATGACGCGATCATCCCCATCAGGTCCATGGAGCTCTCATCGCCGATCGAGAGGACCGATGCGATGATCTGCGTGTCGAAGTAAAAGCCCTCAGGGAACAATGGCCTGAGCGGCCTGTCAATAAGCCTCGACGTAAGGACCTCTTTTTCGCTCTGGCGGCCCTCACGTTTAAAAAATCCGCCGGGTATCCTGCCCGCGGAATATGCCTTTTCCTGGTAGTCCACGGTAAGTGGAAGAAAATCAACGTTCTCCCGCTCCACCTTGGATGCCACTGCCGTGGCAAGGACCACGGTATCGCCATACCTCGCTACGACGGCGCCGTTCGCCTGCTTTGCCATCAAGCCTGTTTCGAGGACAAGCCGCCTGCCACCGATTTCTTTCTCCACTGTCGTTGCCATGAAACCTCGCTCTTCTGTGTAATTAGGTTGTATTGCTATTTTCTTAAACCAAGCCGGTCAATGACCTGCCGGTAACGATCCAGATCGTTGGTCCGCAGATATTCCAGATGACGGCGCCTCTGCCCGACCATCTTCAGGAGACCTCTCCGGGAATGATGGTCCTGCTTGTGGGTCTGAAGGTGTGATGTCAGGTGGTTGATGCGTCCGCTCAGCAGCGCAATCTGGACCTCAGGCGAACCGGTGTCTGAATCATGTCTCCGGTACGTGCCGATCACACTTGTCTTCTGTTCCTTATCCATCCACGTTTCCTCCTTTCTTTGCCATTTCTAAAACGTTATAAATTAACATAGTTCCATGATATTGTAAAGCTTTTTATTCCGGACTTTCCCAATATTTTTCCGGCCTGCTCACGCCGGAAAAGCTGGCAGGCCCGGCGCGATAGATGCGCTCGAGCGTGCCCGGGAAAGCATTATTGAATCATCACGCCCACAAGCAGCACGAGCGAAGCGCAAGGGCTGCAGGAACAGAGCAAAATAATCTTGTGCAGCCGTCTCTCGTCCTGCACGCTGCGCGCCGGCGCGAAGCGGCCTGACAGCGCGGTTCCACTTTAGTCTCTCCGAATAAGTCCGATGGTATTATGATTTTGAACAGGTATCGGAAATACCCCTTTATTCATTGCTCTTAGCGAAAACCACTTCGGGCTTGAGTATTCCCGCCGTCGCCCTGGCAACGGCAAGGAGGCTGCCGGACGGGCCATGAACCCGCAGGAGGGCATCCTGCCCTACGCGCTGCATCTCCGGCCAGGAAATGCTGTTCCCATGGACGACTTTCCCTGCTCCAGCCTCATCGATCGTCGCCACCGGAAATTCCGCGAGCGACTCATCGATCGAAACAAGCGCACGCTCAACAGTAGCCGATGCCGCCGCTTCCCTGAGGCTTTCCAGCGTTACGGCATTGTCCAGCCGAAAGCGGCCCGAACGCGTCCTCACCAGGCCGGTGAGATGCGCGCCCATGCCCAGGGCATTGCCGATATCCGCGCACAGTGTCCGTATGTATACCCCCTTGGAACACCTCACGCTCAATCTGATGAAGGGATCGTCATATTCGATCAGGTCGATGCGGGAGATCGTCACCTGCCGCGGCGCAAGGGGTTTCGCCTTTCCCTGCCGGGCAAGCTTGTACGAAGGGACACCCGATACTTTGATCGCGGAAAATGCCGGTGGTTCCTGCA
>DATDRO010000288.1:0-21462 GCA_035291685.1 Nitrospirota bacterium
ATTCGGCACACGGCTCGTGTTCGCTTCCGATGAATTCTATATCAAGGCCAAGGAACCCATTCCCCCGGTTTCTTTTTATGAGGACTTTCCCCAGATCGAGAACGGTGTCGGCATGACGGCGGAATTCATCCGGGATGCCGCGCGCACCAGACTGCCGGCGAAGATACGACCGGTAGCGGCTACCGTGGTCACAGGCGTATCGTTCAGCCGGAAACTGAGGGGTATTGTGAAGCGATTCGACGATGTCAACGGGGCTGTTGTCAAGCTGGTAACCGTGAAAAACAGGTTCTTCGGTCCCCTGGTAACAGTGGCCGGTCTCCTGACCGGCAGGGATGTTCTGCATGCCTTGAAGGGCAGGAAGCTGGGGAGCATGCTCATGATACCATCGGACGCCCTGAAGGAAGATGAGGGCCTTTTCCTCGACGGGATGAGCCTCGATCAGGTCGAGCGGGCCCTTAAGGTGAAGGTGGTGCCCGTGGGAAGTTTCAAAGATATGGTTGCTGCGCTGCGCGGCAGGGGGAGAACCGCATGATGATTTCCGGCAAGACGAAGATATATGGGATTTTCGGCCACCCCGTGGAGCATACGTTTTCGCCGGGGATGCACAACGCCGGGTTTGCGAAGCTCGGCATGGACGCGTGCTATGTGCCCTTTGCGGTGCATCCCGACCGGCTCGGTGATGCGATGAAAGCCATTCTCCCGCTCCGTATCCAGGGGCTGAATATCACGGTGCCGCATAAGGAGAAGGTGATCGCCTTTCTGGACGAACTTTCCGAAGAGGCGCGGCTGATCGGCGCGGTGAATACGATAGAAGTACGCGAAGAACGTCTGATCGGACATAACACCGACGGCAGGGGATTCATCCGCTCGATGAAAGAGCTGGCGCGATTTGATCCAAAGGGGAAGAGATTTCTTATCGTCGGCGCCGGAGGGGCCGGCCGTGCCGTGGGATTCAGCCTTGCGCTTTCCGGCGCCAACAGGATCTCGTTTTGCGATACGGATGCCAAAAAAGTCGGTGTTCTGGTGAACGAGATCAGGAGTAAAACGGGTGTGGCTGCGGACAGCGTCTCCGGGGACGCGCTCGAGGCCTGCGCCGCAGGCGCCGACTGTCTGATAAACGCGACGCCGCTCGGTCTCAAACAATCGGACGTCCTGCCCATACCGAAAGAGCATATACACAGGAAGCACCTCGTCTGCGACCTCGTGTACAACCCGTCGGAGACCAGGCTTCTCAAGACCGCAAAGGCGCGCGGCGCCAGGGGGCTCAAGGGTATTGGCATGCTCCTGTATCAGGGTGTTATCGCGTTTGAGATATGGACGGGGAAAAAGGCGCCTGTCCAGGTCATGAAGAACTCTCTCTCCCGGCAAATTTCAGACCGTCGTCGGTAGAGAGGTATCTCTCTTGCCGGCATCCGGCAGCCTTGACAGGTGAGAACTCTTAAAGTACAATTAAGGTGTTGTCTTTCAAGTGCATGGTGTTTTAAGGAGAGGGACCGCGTATGGCGATGGCAATGGCAGGCAGACTCGGAGCGATGCTCGTGTCTTCGGGTCTTATCAATGAGGAACAGCTCAAAAAGGCCCTGGCTGTGCAGCAGAAGGAAGGCGGCAGGCTGGGCTCCATCCTGGTGAAAATGAACTTTGTGCCGGAAGAGAAACTGATGATGTTTCTCAGCAAGCAGTACGGCGTACCCTATGTTGACCTCGGCCGCTTTGATATCGACGCGAATATCGTGAAGCTCATTCCGGCGGACGTTGCCCAAAAATATCAGATCATGCCCATCAACCGCACCGGCGCCACCGTCACCATCGCCATGGTCGACCCTTCCAACGTGTTTGCCATTGACGACGTCAAGTTCATGACCGGATACAATGTGGAGCCGGTCGTGGCCACCGAGGCCGGCATCAAGAACGCAATCAGCAAGCACTACAGTCTCAGCTCCGCCATCGAGACCGTGATGACGTCCCTTGGGGACGACAAGGACGTCGGTGTGATCCACGATGAAGAGGACAAGGTCGACGTTGCCAAGCTCAAGGCGGAGGTGGAAGACGCGCCGGTCGTGAAGCTGGTGAACCTTATCATGTCCGACGCGGTCCAGAAGGGCGCGAGCGACATTCATGTCGAGGCATACGAGAAAGCGTTCAGGGTCCGCTACCGTATCGACGGCTCCCTCTATGAGGTCATGGCACCTCCCATGAAACTTCGCGCGGCCCTCACGTCAAGGCTCAAGATCATGGCGGAGCTTGACATCGCCGAGCGGCGGCTTCCCCAGGACGGCAGGATCAAGCTCAAGATCAAGGACAAGGAAGTGGACCTGCGCGTCTCGGTCCTTCCCTGCCTCTTCGGCGAGAAAGTCGTGATGCGTATCCTGGACAAGAGCAACCTGATGCTCGATCTCACCAAACTGGGATTCGAGGCGAAGGCGCTCAAGGAATTCATGGATGCCATTACCGCGCCATACGGAATGGTCCTTGTCACCGGACCAACGGGCAGCGGCAAGACGACGTCTCTTTATTCCGCTCTTCAACAGATCAATAATATCGATGTGAATATCATGACCGCGGAAGACCCGGTTGAGTACAACCTCAGCGGCATCAACCAGGTGCAGATGAAGGACGACATCGGACTCAATTTCGCAGCCGCGCTCCGTTCGTTCCTGCGACAGGACCCGGACATTGTCATGGTGGGAGAGATCCGCGATTATGAAACGGCGGAGATCGCCGTGAAGGCCGCGCTTACCGGCCACCTCGTGCTCTCGACGCTCCATACCAACGACGCTCCGAGCACCATCAACCGGCTTCTCAACATGGGCGTGGAACCGTTCCTCGTTTCTTCATCCGTGATTATGATCCTCGCCCAGCGGCTTGTCCGTAAGGCCTGTCAGAGCTGTAAAAAGCCCGAAAAGATACCTGTCCAGACCTTCATTGATGCCGGATTCAGTAAAGACGATGCCGCGACGGTCGTCAGTTATAAAGGTGAAGGATGCAACACCTGCAACAGCACGGGTTACAAAGGCAGGGTCGCGCTCTATGAAGTGATGCCGGTGAAAGAGGAGATCAAAGAGCTGATCCTGCAGGGTGCGTCCGCGCTTGATATCAAGAAGGCCGCGATAAAACTCGGGATGAAGACGCTTCGTATGAGCGGACTGTCAAAAGTGAAAGAAGGGTTGACGTCCCTGGAAGAAGTGGTCGGCACGACATTCGCCGACTGAGCGGACCGCCGATGGGAGCGTATGTGGCAGGTCCGGACGCGAGCGGGTCATGGATCGAGGGTACAAAATCGTTCGATACAAAGTTAGGAGTTATCAATGGCGAATCTGCATGATCTGCTGAAGTACATGATCGAAAAAGGGGCCTCGGACCTTCATATTACGACAGGCATCCCGCCTTCGATCCGCGTTGACGGCAAAATAAAGCCCATACCCGGACTGGAGGCCTTGACGGGCACCCAGACCAAGGACCTGTGCTACAGCATCCTGACGGACGCCCAAAAACACAAGTTTGAAGAGAACAATGAGCTCGATCTTTCATTCGGCGTCAAGAACCTTTCACGGTTTCGCGCAAATATCTTTGTGCAGCGCGGGGCCGTCGCCGCGGCCATCAGGACGATCCCGTTCAAGATAAAGACCTTTCAGGAGCTGGGTCTTCCGGAAATCGTCTCCGATCTCTGCAAGAAACCGAGGGGGCTTATTCTGGTAACGGGACCCACGGGGAGCGGTAAATCGACCACGCTGGCGTCGATGATCGACAAGATCAACGGCGAACGGCAGGAGCATCTCATTACCATTGAAGACCCGATCGAGTATCTGCATCCGCATAAGAAGTGCCTTGTGAACCAGCGCGAAGTGAACGCCGACACGAAGTCATTTAAGGACGCCCTGAAATATATCCTTCGCCAGGACCCGGACATCGTGCTCATAGGCGAGATGAGGGACCTCGAGACCATTGAAGCGGCGCTTACGATCGCTGAAACGGGCCATCTTACGTTCGCGACGCTCCATACGAACTCCTGCGCACAGACCATGAACCGCATCATCGACGTGTTTCCCCCTCATCAGCAGTCCCAGGTGAGGGCGCAGCTCTCATTCGTGCTCGAGGGCGTTATGTCACAACAGCTGATACCGAAGATCGGCGGCGGCAGGGTGCTGGCGCTCGAGATCATGATCCCGAATACCGCTATCAGGGCCTTGATCCGTGATGATAAGATCCATCAGGTATATTCGATCATGCAGACCGGCCAGTCAAAGTTCGGCATGCAGACCTTGAACCAGAATCTCTATGAGCTCTATGTTAAAAAACTGATTTCCTACGATGATTGCATCGGCAGATCTTCGAATGTCGATGAACTCGTTCAGATGCTCGGCCGCTCGGGTCTTGCGTCTGCACAGACGACGCCGAAAGAATACCGGTGAGAGACCAGCGGCCGGCGGTGTTCTCTTCGGATCGGTCCTGCGGTTGAGGAGAATCTGCAGGGAGCATCTTCTTCGCAACAACAGCGCATGATGAGGTGAACGATGGCAACAACCATGTTCAAATGGGAAGGTAAAACGCGGCAGGGGACGATCCAGAAAGGGGAACTCGCAGCCAAGAACAAGGAAGAGGTCCTCTCGCTCCTCCGCCGTCAAAATATACTCCCCATATCGGTAACGGCCAAACCGAAGGAACTTAGTTTTAGTTTCGGTACGGGCGTTAAAGACAAGGACATTGTTATCCTGACCCGTCAGCTTGCCACGATGATCGATGCGGGCCTGCCGCTCGTTCAGTGCCTCGAGATCCTCGGCAGCCAGTCAGAAAACAAGTTTCTCGCAAAGGTCGTTATTCAGGTGAGGTCCGATGTTGAGAGCGGATCGACCTTTGCGGAGGCGATCAAGAAGCACCCCAAGGTTTTCAACGATCTCTATGCGAACATGGTGGCTGCGGGCGAGGCAGGCGGTATTCTTGACACGATCCTCCAGAGGCTTGCCGCATATATGGAAAAGTTTGCCAAGATCAAAACTCAGATCAAGGGCGCGATGATCTATCCCGCGGTGATCCTCTTTGTCGCGGTCGCCGTGGTCGCTCTCTTGATGGTCGTGGTGGTCCCGATGCTTGCCAATATGTTCACGGAGATGGGAGGAGCGCTTCCGCTTCCAACGCGTATTGTGATTATTATCAGTAATTTTTTATCGGGATGGGGAGGTTTGATCCTGCTGCTCATCATGGTGGGCTTTATCGTCGGACTTGCTCAATGGAGGAGAACGTATCAGGGGAAAAAGATTACCGACGCGATTGCGCTGAAACTGCCTGTCATGGGCACGTTGATACAAAGGGTGTCGGTAGCCAAGTTTACCCGGACGCTCGGCACCCTGCTGTCGAGCGGAGTGCCGATCCTGGAGGGCCTTCTGATCGTCGCGCGCACGGCGGGGAACAAGATCGTGGAAGAGGCGATTGTCGCCACGAGGCAGAGCGTGAGCGAGGGTAAGACCCTCGCGGAACCGCTCAGCAAGGCCAAAGTTTTTCCCACCATGGTTACCTCGATGATCTCGGTCGGAGAGGCAACGGGCGCCCTCGATAATATGCTCGGCAAGATAGCGGACTTTTACGACGATGAGGTTGATACCGCGGTAGGGGCCCTGACGTCCATGTTGGAACCCATTCTCATGGTCTTTCTGGGCAGCGTTGTCGGTTTCGTGGTCGTAGCCATGTACATGCCTATATTTCAGATGGGCGGCATGGTTGCGGGTAAATAGCGGCAGTGGCTCGAGAATTTTCAAAAGAAGAATATTATGTACGGATAAAATGGCTGATCGGGGGCAGAGTAGCGCTCGCAGTGTTCCTGGTCGGCACCCTTACGTTTTTCCAGCAACACTATAAGATCTATCCATTTCCGACTTCTTCTCTTTACTATTTTGCGGTAACGGTATCTGCTCTGTCGGTTGCCTACTGGCATCTGCTGCGTCGATTAAACAACCTCCTGTTCCTTGCTTATCTCCAGATATCCATCGATATTGTCCTGGTGACCTTTCTGGTTCATCTTACCGGCGGGATCGACAGCGGGTTTTCCCTGCTCTATCATCTGACGATCATCTCAGGCAGCATTATTCTCTACCGCCGGGGCGGCTATCTGTCGGCCTCCCTTTCGAGCATTCTGTACGGCGCTATGCTCGATATGCAGTATTATAGTATCCTCGGTTTCAAGCAGAGTCTGAATTTTACTCCGGCCCAGGTAATGTATCAGGTTTTCATCAATATCATTTCTTTTTATACCGTAGCGTTTTTGAGCGGATACCTCTCGGAACGTCTCCGGACGACGCGCCTGGAGCTGAAAGAGAAGAGCACCGATTTTGAGGACCTCCGCGCGTTGCAGGAAAGCATCTTTCGGAGCGTGGGGAGCGGGATCGTAACGATGGACCTGGGAGGCCGCTTCACTTCCTGGAACCCGGCGGCGGAGCGGATCACCGGGTACCGCTACTCCGAGATCAGGGACAGATCTCACGAAGTCTTTGGGGCGAGCATTAAGGGCATCTTCGGCCATACGGACGATTTGAGGGAAGGCCCCATCGGTTTTGAAGGAGAAGTGGTAAAAAAAGACGGGCGGAAGTTGATACTCGGTATGACGGCCTCTCTTTTGAAAGACGAGAAGAATGACGTGCGCGGCATCATTCTTACCTTTCAGGATATAACAAAGGTGGTGGAAATGGAGGAGCAGGTCCGCAGGCAGGAGCGGTTGGCCACGATCGGAAGGCTCGCGGCGGGTATCGCCCATGAAATACGAAATCCCCTCGCATCGCTGAGCGGCTCGATACAGGTGCTGCGGAAGGACCTTGACTTGAAGGGGGATAACCAGCACCTCATGGAAATCGTTCTCCGCGAGGCGGAGCGCCTGAACACCATTATCACGGAATTCTTGGAGTATGCCCGGCCGAAGGCCTCATCGCTCGAGGAGATCGCTCTTGCGTCCCTGGTTGACGAGACGATCATGCTTTTGAGAAACAACAGGAATTTTCGTGAAGATATAAAGATCGCTTGTGATGTGGCTTCGACTGTCGTTTTGCGGGCCGACCCTCAGAGGTTGCGGCAGGTTTTCTGGAACCTGCTGATCAATGCCTGCCAGGCGCTGCCGAGCGGCGGGGAGGTCAAGATCAGCGCCGCGCCGGTTTCGCAGAGCGGCGATACGGAATGGATCGCGATAACGATTTCGGACAGCGGGCAGGGGATCGCCCGCGAGGACATCGATAAAATATTTCATCCGTTCTTTACCACGAAGACGGGGGGCACCGGCCTGGGGCTGGCGATCGTCTATCGGATCATTGAAGATCACGGGGGGACCATTGATGTGGAGAGCGAACCGGGAAAGGGAACGCGCTTCAGCATCATGCTGCCGACGGCCGAAGAGACGGTTTTTGCGCGCTCACTCCAGAATTCAGATCGGACGCAAAGAGAGGGGTGACGATCGGAGAATATGAACCGGATACTTGTCGTAGACGATGAAAGAAGCATGAGGGACTTTCTTTTGATCATGCTCAAGAAAGAAGGCTATGAGGTTGTCACGGCCGAAAACGGCGGAGACGCGCTCAAGACGGTCCAGGGCGAGATCTTCGATCTGGTGATTTCCGATGTAAAGATGCCCGGACTGGACGGCATCGATGTTCTCAAGGCGGTGAAAGAGGTCTCGCCCGAGACCGTGGTGATCATGATCACGGCGTTCGCGACGACCGAAACGGCCGTGGAAGCGATGAAACTCGGCGCCTATGATTACATCATCAAGCCGTTCAAGGTTGATGAGCTCAAGCTCATTATCAAGAAGGCGCTCGAAAAGCACTCCCTGCGAAAGGAAAACATTCTCCTGCGGCGGGAGATCGAATCCCGGGTCGGGTTTGAAAACTTTATCGGGAAGAGCGAGCCGATGCAGCGGATCTTTGGCCTGATCAAACAGGTGGCCGATACGAAGAGCACGGTGCTTATTACCGGAGAAAGCGGAACAGGCAAGGAGCTGGTGGCGAAGGCCCTTCACTTCAACAGCGCGAGAAAGGACGGCCCGTTCGTTACCGTGAACTGCGGGGCATTGCCCGAGACCCTGCTCGAAAGCGAGCTCTTCGGCTCCATGAAAGGCGCTTTTACCGGTGCGGTGTCGAACCGGCAGGGTCTTTTTGAAGCCGCGAACGGCGGAACCCTTTTTCTCGATGAGATAAGCTCCACGACCCCGGCCCTGCAGATAAAACTGCTCAGAGTGATCCAGGAGCGGGAATTCAAGCGGGTAGGCGGCACGGCCGATATCAAGGTGGATGTGCGCGTGCTGGCTGCAAGCAACAGCGATCTTCAGGCAGAGGTCAAACGGGGCAATTTCCGGGAGGACCTCTACTACCGTCTGAATGTTATCCCCATCCACATCCCTCCTCTCAGGGACCGGAAGGATGATATTCCGCTGCTCGTTGATTTCTTCCTGAGAAAATATTCATCGGACCGGGCCCTGAAAAGCATCGCCCCGGATGCAATGAAGCTGCTCATGAACTACGGCTGGCCGGGGAACGTGCGGGAACTGGAAAACACGATCGAGCGAATGGTCATTCTGGCTGCGGGAGACACGATCCAGCGTGAGCATATTCAGGACATCATCAAAGATGTTCGCCCGTGTCCGGAGCTGGTGCCTTCGGATATCCCCGATGCCGGCATGGATATTGAGGCGTTATTGGAAAACGCGGAGAAGACCCTGCTCAAGAAGGCGCTCGAAAAAGCGGGCGGAGTGAAGACGGAGGCGGCAAAACTCCTCGGCCTGTCATTCCGGTCTTTCCGGCATCGGTTGCAGAAATACGACTCATCCTCATAGTTTGCCATCGCGACGTGTCTCAATTCGGCTTTTTCGTAATACCGGTCTGCGGGACACAAGCCCCCGATCCCCTGGTGCGGCCGTTTCTATCAAATAATGCCTTGAATTGCAAATGAAAAGACCGCACGCACTCCCACCCGCCCTAATAGCGCTCTCTTTTGAGAACCGGCGGTAAAAAGAAAAGGGGAGACCTGATTTTATCTTAACCGCGTTGAGGAACGAATCTCAGGGGATGTCTCTTGTGCAAAAACTTGTGCAACCAACTTGTGCAACTAACGATTGACTTCCCGCTCGCACCTTGTTAATATACGGCAATGTTTAGGCTTTTTGCGCGAAGGCCGGGGCTGGGCTTGGAAATAAACCCTGCTTCGCTCAGGTTGGCAGCGGTAACCGGCGGGGACACAAAAACGGAAGTGCTTTTTACGAAGACAGTTGATCTTCCTGCGGGCATGGTGGGCGAGAGCTATGCCTCGCAGAACCTCCATGACCCGGAAGGTCTCAGCGCGATCCTTCGGGACACACTCGGCGCCGTTGCTTACCGCGAGAGCAGGATATGCCGCACAGCCCTCAGTCTGCCTGACAGCGTATTTCGCGTCCAGGTGTTCGAATTTGATGATCTACCTTCCAAGCGAGAGGACAGGGAGCAGCTCATTCGATGGCGGATCGAAAAAACCGCCGCCTTCGACGCATCGGACACGGTCCTCCGGCATCAGATCCTCCGCCGTCAGGAGAGGGGGTTCACCCTCCTGGCCTGCGCCGCCAAGCGTGAGGTGATCGCGCAGTACGAGGCGCTGCTCATCGGTCTGGGGCTCGAACCCTGGGCAGTCGGGCTTTCTTCTTTTCATACCGCAAACTTTTACTCTGCTTACCTTTCGAAGAAAGCGCCGGTGTCCGCTCTGGCGTATATTACCGAAGACTCCTTTGCCGTCCTGGTGATGGAACAGGGGGCGCCCGGTTTTTACCGTTTCAAGGAAATGAAGAGGGGCACGCAGGATGAAATTCGTACCCGGCTCCTGCGGGAGATAGAGGATTCGCTCCACTTTTACACACACATGGACCGCACCCAGGTCCAGTTGTCCGGGATCGAGCTCCTCTCCCTCGGAGGCGATTATCCCGATCTCGAGAACCTGGCCGAAGGGCTCAGGGGCATGAACGCATTCGACATCGAGGTCTTGTCGCCGGCCGCTGTTCTCTCCTCGGGCAACGGGGCGGGACCGGAATCGGTCTGGCCTGCGGCCCTGGCAGCAGCGCTTGGCGCGGGGAGCACGGTATGATAGCTATCAATCTTGCCAGCAGGGATTACCGTATCATCCTCAGGACATACGCGGGCCTGCTTGCGGGAGCTGTTCTTCTCGCCGTCCTGATGGCGATCATGCTGTGGGCGGTGATCTCCTATCGGGCGGACATTTCCTCCATGAACAGCAAACTGAAAACGCTTGCGGCTGCGGAAGAGCGGGTGAGGCCGGTACTTCTCGAGCGGGAGCGGATCACCGGAGAGCTGAGCTCCATGTCCGCTCTCATGGACGCGAGACGGTTTTCGTGGACGCGGCTTTTCACGAATATTGAGGCGGTTTTCCCCACCGGCGCGGCTCTTGAGCGGGTGGAGCTAAATTCGAAAGAGCGCACCCTGGCGCTTGAAGGCAGGGCCCAGTCGCCGGAGGCGCTACGCAACCTTATGGTCGGCATGGAAAAATCGGCATCGTTTAAAGATCCATTTCTCAAACACCAGTCCGTGGACAAGGGGCATATTTTTTTCAATGTGGTGGCACTCTATCAGGAAGATAAAGGCGCCGGCGTGGCTCAGCGAAAATAAGAAGCTGAGAGCGGCCTTTTTGGTTTGCGCTGGGCTTTTGTGCGCGAATCTCATGCTCTATGGCATTGTGGTCGCTCCCTCCGCGGGGCGGCTGCGTGATCTCGAGTCGCGGTACGCCGAACTCAGGAAGAGACACGCGGAGGCCGTGCTGTTTCAGAAGCAGAAGCAAACGCTCACGGGGATCGGGGCCGGCATCCTTGCGCAAAAGGACATGCCGCTTCTCATTAAGGACCTTGTTCAAATCGCGAGGAAGCTGAACCTCAAGGTTGCCGCAGTGAATTACGATATGCCCAGGCGCGGGAACGAGGGATTCACCATGCTGGTGTTCCCGTTCTCCGCGGAGGGGAATTATCCGGCAGTAAAGCGGTTCATTTATGAGGTCGAAACCTCCGACCGTCTTGTCGGTATTCAGGATGTAAAGCTGGATTCCGAAAAAGGCAGGGTGAAGTTTCAGATGAAGCTCGTAACCTATATAAAAGCCAAATAAAGGCGGTACTCCACGGATGGTGTTGACGCGGGAACAGGAGAAGAAGGTATTCGGTGTGCTTGCCGCGGTCCTCGCGCTCCTTGTGTTCTACCGGCTCATGAGCGCTGAGAAGCAGAAGACCGCGCCGCTTGCCCATCGTCCCGGTTCTGTCGTCGCTTCGCCGGTCCGGACTGGGCTTTCTTCTCCCGCCGCCGGGACCGACCCTCTTCTCATTTTTTTCGCGAAGAGGGAGGAAAAGTTTCCCGGGGTAGCCCGCGATATCTTCAGGATGGCCAATCCCGCACCGAAACCGAAGGCGGCGCCTCTCCCCGCGGGGCCTCCTCCTCCGCCCCCGGTCCCGGAAAAGACACCTGAGGAGATCGCGGCCGAGACGTCACGGGCAGACCTCGCAAAGTTTCGTTTCCTCGGCTACCTGACGGACAAGGAGAATTCCCTGTTCCTGTCAAAAGACGGGGAACTCTTTATCGTGAAGAGCGGCGAGATGGTGCAGAAGAATTATAAGGTGAAAGAGGCAGGAAAGGATCATGTCTTGCTTGTTGATACGGTCACGCGCGTGGAGGTACGCATAGAACTCACGGGTGGGGCCGCGGGAGCGGACCAGGGTTCGCAGCCGAGACCTATGCCGATGTTTTCGCCTCCCACGTTTCGGCCGCCGGTGAAGTAGACCCCGTGCGGATTCGGTTCCTGGTTTCGTATTTATAAGGATTTTACGCAGAGATTAAGGATGGGGGACCTGGTTCGGGCAGGCGATGTTCCGCGGCAGTTTCGCTTTGGCGGGCCTGCTGGATGGGTTCCACCGTTCTGTTCAGGAGGGGTATGATGAAAAGGATTGCTTTACTGTTCGTGATCGGCGCTCTGACGGTCTCTCTCACGGGCTGTGCAGGGTCCCGGGCGTTCCAGCGCGGGGAGGGTTATACTCATAGCGGCGAGTGGGACCTGGCGGTCAAAGAGTTCCGGGAGGCAAACGCCCGGGACCCTCAGAATATTGAATACCGCTCAGCGCTGCTCAGGGCCGAGGAGACAGCGGCGAACCATCATTATAAAAGGGCGCGCAATTTTCTGAAGGAACGCAAGTTCGACCAGGCCATTGTGGAGCTGCAGCAGGCATTGTTCCTGAACCCTTCGAACGCAGCTATACAAGGCGCGCTCAAGACCGTGCTCAATATGAAGCAGGCCGAAGATCACTACCGGGCTTCCTTGACATTTCTGGAGCTTGGCAGGGTGAACGACGCCCTTTCCGATCTTAATCAAGCCGTGGAACTTGATCCCAGCAACGCAAAGTTCATCGATGCCCTGGACCGGCTCCAGAAGAAGAAGGCGGAGGCCGAGCCGGATGAAGCGCTCACCCTCGCATCGGAAAAACCCATTACCCTCAATCTCAAGAACACGAACATCAAAGAGGCCTTCGAGATCCTGTCGAAGCTCTCGGGCATCAACATCCTTTTTGACGAAGAGGTAAAGGCCCAGCCCGTGACCGTGTTCGTCAAGGATGTATCATTCCAGCAGGCGCTCAACCTGCTTCTCTCGACGAACAAGCTTTTTATGAAGAAGATCAGCGCCGACACGATCATCATCATTCCCAAGAGCAAGGCCAAGATGGACCAGTACCAGGACCTCATGGTCAAGACGTTCTATATCAACACCGCCAAGGCAAAAGACATCGTCAACCTCCTTCGCTCCATGCTTGATACCAAAAAGGTATATGTGAACGAGATCGTGAACTCCATAACCGTCCGCGACTCCCCCGAAAAAATAAAGCTGGTGGAGAAGGTGATCGCGGCGAATGACCTCAAGGAGGCCGAGGTCATCCTCGACGTGGAGATCCTTGAGATCAACCGGTCCAAGACCTTGCAGTACGGCTGGAATTTCACCCCGGGGCTCACGGTGAGTGCCGCGATACAGAGCTCGACCAGCAGCACCTCAACGAGCACAGGCGGGATATCACTGGCACAGCTTAGAAATCTTTCGGGAGACAATATGATGTTGACGCTCCCGGGCGTTGTGATGAACCTGCTGAAACAGGATTCCGATGCACAGACGCTGGCGAACCCGCGCGTGCGCGTCCTGAACAATAAACAGGCTAAAGTCCATATCGGGAACAAGATCCCGGTCCAGACCTCGACGGTCCAGTCCACGGCAACAGTTGCGGTAACGTCGACCTTCGAGTATAAAGATGTGGGTATCAAGGTGAATATTGAGCCCACGATCCATCTCAACAACTCTGTTACGCTCAAACTGGGTCTCGAGGTCAGCACGCTCGGTGACGCCCTCGATTTCGGGAACGGGCAGAAGCAGTACCGGTTCGGCACGCGGAATACCGACACGATCGTCAACCTCCGTGACGGTGAGACCGTGATCATCGGGGGACTCATCCAGGATGAGGAGCGGAAAAGTACGGTAAAGGTCCCGCTGCTCGGAGAGATCCCCGTCCTGGGCAAGCTCTTCTCGTCTACGAGCGACGGCACCATCAAGACCGATATCCTTATGTCCATTACACCGAACATCGTGCGCCCTCTCGAACTGCCTGATAAAGACGTGCAGAGTTTCTGGTCCGGAACGGAAGAAACGTACGATACCAGGCCGCTCTTCATGTCGTCGGCGACCAGGAGTTCGAAGCCTTCTGAAAAACCGGCGGATAAGACGGCTGTGCTTGACTCCATGGCCCAGCGAGGAGCGCCGGCCCAGCCGGGCGCCGTTGATACGGCAAAACTCACGCCGCCGGCGGCCGGAGCCGAACCCGTGCCGGCGCCGCCGGTTGTTGCCAGCCTTGAGATAAAGCCTGCCGAATCCGCTTCCCAGGTCGGCCAGGAGATCAAGCTCGAGATATCGGTGGCCAGCGTGAAAGACCTCTACGGGACGATCATCAGGCTCGGCTATGACCCGAAGACAGTGGAATTCAAGTCTGCGAGCGAAGGGCAGCTCTTGAAAAGGGACGGTCAGCAGACCTCGTTCCTCTTCTCGAACAACGTGATGGCCGGAACGGTGGATATCTACATGACGCGAATCGGAGATGTCGGCGGCGTGGAAGGCGCAGGAGGACTTTGCACCGTTGCTTTCCAGGGCAAGAGCGGCGGGAAGAGCGACATCGTGATCAAGAGCATGAAGCTGACGAATTTCAATAGAGAGCAGATCAATACTGAAGCGAAGGGCGCGACGGTTACCGTCCAGTAACGGCGGAGAGGGAACGGGGCTCATGAAGGCGAAGGGCTTCACGCTCATAGAGATCCTCGTGGTCATCGCGATCATCTCGATCCTTGCTGCAGGGGTCATGCCGCTTACGCGCATGACCGTGAAAAGGGCAAAAGAGATGGAATTGAGGGCCGGCCTCCGGGTCCTCCGTTCGGCGATCGATGCGTTCAAGAAGGACTGTGATGACAACAAACTCGCGAAACTGGAAGCGTACTGTGACTCTGCACGAAATAACTATCCCGAGTCGCTCGAGAAATTGACGGAGCCGCTCAAGCTTGCCGGCGCGGTGGACAGGACAAAGAAGTATCTCCGTAGGCTCCCCCGTGATCCTATGACGCCGCTCGATTCACCGGAAAACCCCAACAACTGGGGCCTCCGGTCGTACGGCGACGATCGTGACTCCACCTCCTGGGGGGGAGATAATGTTTACGATGTATATTCGAAGAGCGAAGCCCTGTCGCTTGACGGCTCCAAGTACAATACCTGGTAAACGCACAATGCAAATTGAAAACGGCAATATGGGAAAATACGGAAAGTTCGGGGTTCGGGGTTCGGAGCTCGAAGTTATAATTCCGCATCGGCGTGGCCTATGGCCATCCGCAAGCCGCAATCCGCATTCGAAGGGGTTCACCCTCATCGAGCTCATGATCGTGCTTGCGATCATCGGAATTCTTGTCACGATCGCCCAGCCGGACCTCCGCTATGCGGTCATTAAGGCGCGTGAGGCCGTTCTGCAGGAGGATCTGTTCCAGATCCGCGACGCGATCGACCAGTACTACGCGGACAACGGCAAGTACCCGGCTGAGCTCACCGGGCTGATAAATCAGTCGGACCAGTCAAGGAGCTATCTGAGGCAAATCCCCAAGGACCCGTTCACCGGCAATACCGACTGGATCACGGTCGCGCTCGAAGGGGAGGAAGGAGGCGTGTTCGATGTCCATAGCGCGAGCCCCCTTGTCGCTTTGAACGGCACATCGTATAATACATGGTGAACTTCCGGGTCGTCCTCTCAAGCAGCCGCTTGAGATCGTCCTGGCGGCAAAAAAGTTCCGCAATCGTTGAAAAAACTTCCCTGCGCATGGTCGTCCCCGGCCTTTGGACTTTCTGAAAAAAGCATCAGCGCCCTCCGGCAGCGTTTTTTTGCGCTATAATATCCCTGTACAGCGTACAACATTTCATCTCTTGTGAAAGAGACGATCAGGATCTCCCCTATGGCCGAGGTCACATTCGAACAGAAGATAAAAGATCTGAAAAGGCGGCTTGTCCGGCGGCCCGCTTTTTTGTTGTTTTCCATTCTCGCGCTGTCGATGACGGCATATTTTGCCGGGTACGCGTGGTATGGCCTTTCTTTCCGCCTTATGATTTTCCATGTTGTTATTATCAGCGCTCTCTCCGGGGTCGGATATTTTACCTACCGCGCCGCGTGCAGACAGGGGCAGGAGGCCTTGCTGCGCCAGCATGATTACTACCGGGGGATCCTTGAGAGCAGACATGAAAGCGTCATTGTTATTGACCGGGACTTTCTCATCCGCGAACTGAACGAAAACTTCTTGAGGACAGCGGGGAAGACCCGCGATGAGGTGATCGGAAAGCCCTGCTACCTTGTTTCGCGCGGCAGGACCAGGCCATGCGGGGAGGACGGTGACCATCAGTGTCCGGCCGCATACACGTTCAAAACAGGCAACCACCGGAGCATCGTTCAAAGGCATTTCAGGCCGCGGGGAGAGCCGTTCGACGTAGAGGTATCGGCATCCCCTCTTCAAAAGGAGAATGGGGAGATTTCTCTTGTCGTTGAGACCATGCGCGATATCACGGAGCTCACCCACCTCAAGGCTCTGTTCCTCCAGGCCCAGAAGATGGAGGCCGTGGGCCGGTTGGCAGGCGGCATGGCCCATGATTTTAATAATCTGATGAACGTCGTGATCGGCTACAGCGAGATGCTCCTGCACAAAAGCTCCTCAGATGCTCCGGGCAGGCAGGCCCTTGAGAGCATACTCGACGCGGGAGAACGGGCCGCGACCCTGACGCGCCAGCTTCTCGCTTTCAGCAGGAGACAGATCATAGAACCCAAGATCCTGGACATGAACGCGGTCCTTACCGACATGGATCGGATCCTTCGCAGGATCATCGGAGAAGATATCGAACTTATATCGAAAAGCGCGCCCGGCATAGGGCGGGTACGGGCTGACCTCGGGATGATCGAGCAGGTGGTCATGAACCTGGCCGTCAATGCGCGTGATGCCATGCCCAATGGAGGAAAGCTGACGATAGAGACGGCAAATGTGGAATTTGATGAACAGTATGTACACGGACATCAGGGCTCTGTGCCCGGCTCGTATGTGATGTTCGCCGTTTCTGATACGGGAACGGGAATGACGCAAGAGGTAAAGGCCCGCATCTTTGAACCCTTCTTTACGACCAAGGAGATGGGGAAGGGGACCGGGCTCGGTCTGTCAACGGTTTTCGGCATCGTCAAACAGCACAACGGTTATATCATGGCCTACAGCGAGCCGGGACAGGGGGCGAGCTTTAAGATCTACCTGCCCAGGGTGGAAGGGGAGACCGAGGCTGAAGGCAAAAAGGTCCCTCAAAAGGTCACGGGAGGCAAGGAGACCATTCTGATCGTTGAAGACGACGAAGGCCTTCGGACCATGGCGGGAATGATGCTGGAAGATCTGGGGTACACCGTGCTCTCGTGCCCCTCGGGAGAGGAGGCGCTCTCCCTGCTGGCCGCATATGAGGGAAACGTGGAGCTCCTGTTCACGGACGTTGTTATGCCGGGTATGAACGGCAAAGGTCTGGCTGAAGAAGTGCGCTCGCTGCGGCCTGAAGTGAAAGTTCTGTACACGTCGGGGTATCCGGATAATGACATTGCGCATCGGGGAGTGCTGGATCCGGGCGCCCTGTTCATCCAAAAACCCTTCACCTCCGCCGCGCTGGGGGCAAAGGTAAGAAAGGCCCTCAATGCGTAGCGGCGTGGGGCTTTCCTGTCGGGCAGTTCTCAAAAAAAGCTTGCAACCTTCCTGTAAAATCAGTAATATAGCTCTGTGAAAAAGATCAGGGATTTCTTCAAAAAATATTTTATCACCGGTCTGCTCGTTATCATTCCTGTCTGGGCCACCTTCTATGTGCTCAGGGCCATCCTCGGCTGGATCGACGGGATGCTCGGCCCTCTGCTCGGACAGTATCTTGAGCTTCGTTTTCCCGGCGTGGGCATCGTTACCCTCTTCCTTGTCATCCTGATCGTGGGCGTGCTCTCGGCCAACTATATCGGCAGGCGCTTTGTCAAGTACAGCGATGTCTTGTTACAAAAAGTCCCGCTCGTGCGCGGCGTGTATACCACAGTGAAGAAGATCATGGAGACCTTTTCCATGAAGCAGAATTTTCACGGCGTGGCGCTTGTGGAGTATCCCCGCAAGGGGTGTTACAGCGTGGGGTTCGTTACCGGGGACGTGCGGGGCGAATCCGTGGGCCTGACCGGGAAGTTTATGACGGTCTTTGTCCCTACCACGCCGAACCCGACGGCGGGATTCCTGCTCATTCTCCCTGAAAACGAGGTCACGCAGCTCGATATGTCCGTGGAGGACGGAATGCAGTTCATCATTTCCATAGGGCTCGTGCCCATGAATGAGGTGAAGGCCCGCAAATTGACCCATCCGGGGCAGGAGGCGCTGTAAGTGAAGCCTACCGTCGTCATCCTCGCGGCAGGTCTGGGCACGCGTATGAAGTCGCATCGCGCCAAGGCTCTGCATCCCCTTGCCGGACGGCCCCTGATCGAGCATGTGCTGAATGCGGCAGCCGGTCTGGACCCCGAGAAGATCGTCCTCGTTCTCGGTCATCAGGCGGATGCGGTGAGGAAGTCGGCGGAACAATACCGGGCCGAGGTCGTGCTTCAGCGCGAGCAACTCGGTACGGGCCACGCCGCGCGACAGGCCGGAGAGATGATCGCCGCTTCGTCCGGACCGATCATCATTCTCTGCGGCGACACCCCGCTTATTACCGCCGGGACGCTGCAGGCGGTCATCGGGTTCCATAAAAAATCCCGCGCCTCCGTCACGCTGCTTACCACCATGATGGACAACCCCTTCGGCTACGGCAGAGTGGTGAGGAAGAGATCCGGTGTCAAGGCCGTTGTCGAGGAAAAGGACGCTTCCCCGGCGCAGAAAAAAATCCGGGAAGTGAACGCCGGCATCTACTGTTTTGAGAAGAAATTTCTCCTCTCGTCCCTCGAAAGGCTCGGAAAGAACAATGCGCAGGGCGAATATTATCTTCCGGACGCCATAGCGATCGCCGGGAAGAAGGGCCTCGTCGTTTCCGCCCTGCTCTGCAAGGACGCGGACGAGGTCATGGGAGTGAACACGAGATATGACCTGAGCAGGGCTGAACGCGTTCTCCGGGCCAGGATCAACCTTCACTGGATGCGGGAGGGCGTGACCATGCTCGACCCGGACACGGTCTTTGTCGGGAGCGACGTTTCCCTGGGACGGGACACGGTCCTCTACCCTAATGTCCGTCTCGAAGGCAAGACCGTGCTGGGAGAGTCCTGCATGGTATATCCCGGCACGCGGATCGTGGACAGCGCCCTCGGCAGCGGTGTCACGGTGAAAGATTGTTCCGTCATCGAGGAGAGCAGTATCGCCAGGGGCGCGTCCGTGGGCCCTTTTGCCCATCTGCGGCCGGGTTCGGTGATCGGCGAACGCGCGAAAATAGGGAATTTTGTCGAGGTGAAGAAATCCGTCATCGGCGAGGGGAGCAAGGCGAACCACCTCTCCTATATCGGCGATGCCGTCATCGGGAAAGACGTGAATATCGGGGCGGGGGTGATCACCTGCAATTACGACGGTTTCGAAAAACACCGGACGGTGATCGAGGACGATGTATTTGTCGGCAGCGACGCGCAGCTCATTGCTCCGGTAACGATCGGGCGGGGCGCGGTGATCGCCGCCGGCGCGACGATCACCCGTGATGTTCCGCCGGACGCCCTGGCCATAAGCCGCGCGCCGCAGGACGTCCGCGAAGGCCTTGCGAGCCGCAGGAAGCAGATGAAACAGAAAAAAGACGGAAATCCCAAATAACAAACGCCAAATAACAAACAAATTCCAGTGACCAAACACCAATGATCAAATAAATTCCAACAATCAAGCCCCAAACTGTTTGGTTATTGAGATTTGGTCATTGATGATTATCTGTAATTTGGGATTTGAGATTTGGAATATTGGAGCGAAGCGACTTATGTGTGGAATCATCGGTTACATAGGCAGGGAACAGGCGGTGCCGATCCTGATCGAAGGTCTCAAGAAGCTTGAGTACCGGGGGTACGACTCATCGGGCGTGGCCGTGCTCCAGGACAAGAAGCTCGAAGTGCGCAGGGCGGTGGGCAAGCTCCAGAACCTCGAGAATCTCCTGCGGGGCGAGCCTCTTCCCGGCAGGATCGGCGTGGGCCATGTCCGCTGGGCCACCCACGGGCGGCCGTCCGAGGAGAACGCCCATCCTCACCGGGCAGGCAGCGTCGTGGTCGTCCATAACGGCATCATAGAGAACTATACCGCGCTGAAAAAGGAACTTTTGTCCCAGGGCCGCACGTTTCTGTCGGAAACGGATACCGAGGTGATCGCCCACCTGATCGACAGCATTGCCGTTAAAGGCGTGTCTCTTGAGCAAGCAGTACGTGAGGCTATTGGCCGTCTTCAGGGCGCGTATGCCATTGCCGTGATCGATGAACGCAGCCCCGATGTCGTGGTCGGCGCCCGCAAGGGGAGCCCCCTCGTGGTCGGGCTGGGGCAGGGCGAGTTCTTCCTCGCCTCCGACATCCCGGCCATCCTGCACCGGACCAGGGACGTGCTGTTCCTGAACGATGATGAGATGGCGGTCCTCTCGGACGAGGGCGTACGGATAACCGATCTGAAGGGCGCTGAGCTTTCACGCGATATCACCCGCGTGCTCTGGAACCCCGTCATGGCGGAGAAGGGCGGCTACCGCCACTTCATGCTTAAAGAAATATACGAACAGCCCCGCGCGATCATGGATACCATCAGAGGCAGGATCTCGCAGGAAATGGGCGTGGTCCACCTCGAGGAGATCGATCTTGCACCGGAGCAGATGAAAAAAATAAAAAAGATCTTCATCGTCGCCTGCGGCACATCATGGCACGCGGGCCTGACCGGCAAGTATATGATCGAAGCGCTCGCCAAAATACCCGTCGAGGTCGACATCGCGTCCGAGTTCCGGTACCGCGATCCTCTCGTGGGCAAGGATGATCTGTTCATCGCCATCACGCAGTCCGGTGAGACCGCCGACACGCTCGCGGCCATGCGCGAGGCCAAGAAACGGGGCGCCATTATCGTTGCCGTTTGTAATGTCGTGGGGTCCACTGCCGGCCGGGAGGCTGACGGAGTGGTCTATACCCACGCCGGGCCCGAGATCGGCGTGGCTTCGACAAAGGCATTTACCGCGCAGCTTGCCGCGCTCTATCTCTTCGGCCTTTTTTTCGGCGCTTTGCGCGGAGCTCTTTCCGCCGATGACATGAAGAAAATGCTGGCCGACCTGGTGCATGTCCCGACGCTCGTTGAGCGCTGTCTGGAAGAGAACGAACACGTAGAACAGATCGCGAAGCGCTATTTCAAGGCGAACGATTTTCTGTACCTCGGCCGCGGGCCGAATTTCCCCATAGCGCTGGAAGGCGCCCTCAAGCTCAAAGAGGTGTCCTATATCCATGCCGAGGGATATCCCGCGGGTGAGATGAAGCACGGTCCGATCGCGCTCATTGATGAGAACCTTCCGGTCGTCGTGCTCGCCGGGAAGAACGGCGTGTACGACAAGATCCTTTCGAACATGGAAGAGGTGAAGGCCCGGGGCGGGATCGTGATCGCGCTCACGACAGACCACGACGAAGAGATAAAAAAACGGGTCGATCACGTAATCCCCGTGCCGGCGACCAACCAGCTTCTTATGCCTATCCTCATGTCCATCCCGCTGCAGCTCCTTGCATACCACATCGCGGTGCTGCGCGGCGCGGATGTGGACCAGCCGAGGAACCTGGCGAAGAGCGTGACGGTGGAGTGAGAAAACAGGAGTCAGAAGTCAGGAGTCAGGAGTCAGAAGGTGCAGGACGCTATTCTGTATTCTGATTCCCGGCTCCTGTGCTTATTACTATGGATTATCTCAACGACC
>DATDRO010000289.1:0-4221 GCA_035291685.1 Nitrospirota bacterium
CGTCCGCCTGTCTGCTCTTCTCCGCGGCCGAGCAGGATATGGGCGCCGAGCCCGATCTCCCGCGCGATCGCCGCAAGGGTCGGCTCGCTCACGATCGCCGCCCGCAGACGGGAGAGGTCCCCCTCGGTCGAGTCGGGGCAGGCCTTCATCAGGTATTCGCTGACGGTGAGATTGAGGACGGCGTCGCCAAGGAACTCCATCCGCTCGTTGTGATAGGAAAGCCGGTTTTCGTTCGCGTATGATTTGTGGGTCAGCGCGCGTTCGAGGAGCCCGGGGTCTTTGAACGTGCAGGCGATGCGCTGTTGGATGTCCGAAAGGGAGCGCATATTACTTCCGGTATTTTCTGAATATCAGGCACGCATTGGTGCCGCCGAATCCGAAGGAATTGGACATGGTCACTTCCACCTGCGCTTTGCGCGCCGTGTTCGGGACATAATCCAGGTCGCACTCCGGGTCGGGGTTCTCCAGGTTGATGGTCGGAGGCAGGACCCCCCGGTCCATTGCAAGGATCGAGATGACCGCCTCTACCCCGCCCGCGGCGCCGAGCAGGTGGCCGGTCATCGATTTGGTCGAACTGACCGGGATCTTGTACGCGTGATCGCCGAAGACCGTCTTGATGGCGATGGTCTCGAGCTCGTCGCCGTACTTGGTCGAGGTGCCGTGTGCGTTGATGTAGCCCATCACCGCGGGGGCGATGTCCGCGTCCCTGAGGGCCATGGCCATGCACCGGGCCGCGCCTTCACCGTTCGGCGCCGGCGAAGTGATATGGTAGGCATCGCTTGATGCGCCGTAGCCGATCACCTCGGCATAGATCCGGGCCCCGCGCTTATTCGCGAGCTCCAGGTCCTCCAGGATGACCACGCCGGCGCCTTCGCCCATGACGAATCCGTCACGCTCAGCGTCAAAGGGGCGGCTGGCGCGCCCGGGTTCGCTGTTCCGGGTAGAGAGGGCCTTCATGGCGTTGAATCCTCCCACGCCGAGGGGACAGATGCAGGATTCCGTGCCGCCTGCGATTATGGCGTCGGCGTCGCCGCGCTGGATCCATTTAAAGGCCTCGCCGATGGAGTGGGTGCCGGTGGCACAGGCCGTGACCACGCAGATATTCGGGCCCTTCGCGCCGTAGCGTATGGAGATATGACCCGCGGCCTCATTGATGATGAGCATGGGGATGAAGAAGGGCGTGATCTTGCGGCTCCCGCGCTCCATGTAGACCTGGTGGTATTTCTCGAGGGCCGGGAGGCCGCCCATGCCCGCGCTTACCATGACGCCCACGCGGTCGGCGTTCCCGGGAGATACAATCAGTTTGGAGTCGTCCATGGCCATCTGGCTCGCTGCGATCGCCAGATGGATGAACCGGTCCATCTTCTTGATCTCTTTTGGTTCGATGTACCGGGCCGGATCAAAACCCTTCACCTCGCCCGCGATCTGGGTCGGAACGTCCTTGTCGTCGAACTGCGTTATGGGGCCGATGCCGGACCTGCCGCTCACCAGGCCTTCCCAGGACTTTTCCGTATCAAGACCGACCGGCGTGATCATGCCGACGCCGGTAATCACGACTCTCCTCTTCAACAAACGCCTCCTGCGCAAAACTCCGTGAGAGTATACATCCCCGCCCTATTTTAGACGGCGGCTTTCTCCAACAGAGTAAAAATCCGAAAAGCCAAAAAACCGGCACCGTGAGAACACGCGAGAGGTCTTCTGGCTTCAGGGAATTCCTTGAGAACAAAAACAGCTTGTCCTAACCGCTCCAAATTCTCTTACTTTGCTTTTGCCTTGATATAATCGATCGCGTTCTGCACGGTGATGATCTTCTCCGCGTCCTCATCCGGGATCTCCACGCCGAACTCCTCTTCGAGAGCCATCACGAGTTCGACGGTATCGAGCGAGTCCGCGCCGAGGTCATTGACGAATGATGCTTCGGGTTTCACATCTCCTTCCGGCACACCAAGCTGCTCGGAAATTATTTTTTTTACCTTTGCGATTACATCTGCCATTGTTTTCCTCCTGTTTATCCTATACGTTGTAGGTTATAAGTTGCACGTTGTAAGTTAGTTTACATGTACATGCCGCCGTTCACATGGATCACCTGCCCGGTGATGTATGTTGCCGACGGAGATGCAAGGAACCGCACGGCACTCGCCACGTCCCCGGGAGAGCCGAGCCGCCCCAGGGGGATCTGTTTCGAGAGCTCCGCCCTGACGGTCTCGGAGAGGGCCTGCGTCATGGCGGTGTCGATGAACCCCGGCGCAACCGCATTCGACGTGACGCCCCGGTTCGCGTATTCCCTCGCGATGGTCTTTGTGAGGCCGATGAGGCCCGCCTTGGAGGCCACGTAGTTCGCCTGGCCGGCGTTTCCCATGGCGCCGACGATCGAGGCGATGTTGATGATCGTGCCGCCGCGCTGCTTGGACATGTACTTGAGCGCCGCTTTCGCGCAGTTGAACGAGCCTTTCAGGTTGATGTCGAGCACGAGGTCCCAGTCCTCTTCCTTCATCCTCAGGATGAGCCCGTCCCTCGTTATGCCCGCGTTGTTCACGAGGATGTCGATCCTGCCGAGCTTCTCCACGACCTGGTCGATCATGGCCGTTACTTCAGCGGACGCGGCGACATTGGCCTTGAGCGCATGGGTCTTTCTTCCCTTTGCCGCCATATCCGACGCGGTCTTCTGCGCGGCCTCCAGGTTCACGTCGCAGATGGCGACATCGGCGCCGTCCGCCGCGAGGCCCAGCGCGATCTCCCTGCCGATTCCCTGTGCACCGCCGGTGACGAGCGCGATCTTTCCGGTGAGACTCATTTACAAGCTCCTTCGGAGAATTGAAAATTGATGATTGAAAATTGGAAATTGAAAAATGCCGTCCGTTGTCTTAACTTTTCAATTTTCATTTTCCAATTTCCAATGCCCTCAGGCATTCATCCATGCTCTTCATGTCTTCCACGTTCAGCACTTTCGCTTCCCTGGCGATCCGCTTCACGAGGCCGGAAAGCACCTTGCCGGGCCCGATCTCGATGAAGGTGTCGAATCCGTCCGCTGTCATGGTCCTGATCGAGTCCTCCCAGTAGAGCGGAGAGCTGATCTGCTGTATGAGCGACGGCCTGAGCTCGGACGCCTTTTGCAGAAACTTCGCTTCGGCATTGTTCACGATCGGGATGCGAAGATCGCTGATAGTTGTCTTCCCGAGTTCCTGCGCCAGCCGCTCTCCCGCCTGTTTCATCATGGCGCAATGCGAAGGCACGCTCACGGCGAGGGGAATAACCTTCTTTGCTCCGGCGGCTTTTGCGAGCTCCATCGCCTTTTCTACTGCTTTTTTCTCACCGGCGATCACGATCTGGCCGGGGGAGTTGTAATTTGCAGGGGCAACTATACCATTTTTGGCGGCTTCATGGCAAGTTTTTTCTACAGCCTCGCGCTCCATGCCGAGAATGGCGGCCATGAGCCCTGTTCCCGCGGGGACAGCTTCCTGCATATACCGTCCGCGCTTCTGAACGAGCGCGATGGAGTCTTTCAATGCAAGGCCGCCCGCGGCCGTGATCGCCGTGTATTCTCCGAGGCTGTGGCCCGCTGCTGCTCCGGCGAAGAGACCTCTTCGCTCGATGGGCTTCAGGATCGCGATGCTCGCGGCGAGTATCGCGGGCTGCGTGTTCTCGGTGAGGTTCAGCTTCTCGACAGGGCCGTGCATACAGAGCTCTGCGAGGTCATAGCCGAGAGCGGAACTCGCGGTCCCGAACACTGCGCGCGACTCTTCGAAATTTTCTATGAACTCCTTGGCCATGCCTACGTACTGCGAACCCTGGCCCGGGAATAAGAACGCAATCTTCATAAATTTTACCATTAAAGTACTTTACAGACTGACATCTTGAATTTTGAGTCAAGTTTTTACCACGGAAAATGCCACGGAGTCTCACTGAAATATGAGAAACATATTATAAAGATTGTTTTTTGCTCTTTCCGTGCGCCTCCTCCGTGCAACTCTGTGGTAAAGTTTCTTTTATGGTCTGAGGTTCACCTCGTTAACCTTAACTTCTTATTTCGGATGACGCCAGGCGGTAACGGTAACGAGGCCCGTATCGAGGAACGTCAGTCGGCAACGGCTTAACACGAATACCGTAACCGCCAGCCGAAACGGGCATCGTAACCGTATGACGTCATCCCCGCATTTCCTTGAACTTCCTGATCATGACCGGCAGGACTTCCATCACGTCGCCCACGATGCCGTACGTGGC
>DATDRO010000290.1:0-9630 GCA_035291685.1 Nitrospirota bacterium
GCGGAAAGGACAGCTGTTTCGCCTGCTATCGGGCGATCAAAAACGGGATGAAGGTTTCCCGTCTTGTCCATTTCGACCGTCCGTTCAACCTCCACGGTGTGAGCGCGGAGATGATCAAACTCCAGGCAGAGCTTGCGGGAATTCCTCTCATCCGGAAAAAGGTGGAACAGGAAAATTTCGAGCATGAATTCAAGAAAACCGTCGGGGCATTTGCGAAGAACGGTACGCGGGGTGTGGTTTTTGGAGATATCTACCTTGAGCCTCACAAGGAATGGGTGGACCGGGTGTGCGGGGGACTCGGTCTCGAAGCTGTGGAGCCGCTCTGGGGGATGAAGACGGAAAACATTATTAAACATTTTTTCGAGGAAGGGTTCGAGACCATCGTCGTGAGCGGAGATCAGAAGCTGATCGACAAGAGATTTATCGGCCGAAAGATGGACGGGGAATTTATCGAATACCTCAAGTCCAAAAACCTCGATGTCTGCGGAGAAAATGGGGAATTTCATACCTTTGTGACGAACGGCCCGCTCTTTCGAGGACGGATCGAGTTCACGGACGCCGATGTTAGGGGCAGGCAAGGGTTCTGGTTCCTGGATGTAAAGGATTACCAGGTGAGGGGATAGTTTACTCTGTACGTGCGGGAGCCTGCTTCGCTCTGCCGCGCAGCGTGCCGGTAGAGCAGATGTGTCACGCTTCGGGAGATGCGTCCCGGCAGCACTTCCGCTGCGCCCGTGCTGCTTTTCGTTCGAATGGCTGCATCATGTGTGGTTGAAGCACGCTCGAGCGCGGCTGTCGCTGCGAGGCTGCCTGCGTGGAGGGGAAGTCCTGACATACCCACGTTACGCACGGTAGAGATGGAGAACTGATGGCAAAGGCGCTTATGATACAGGGTACCGGCTCAGGGGTCGGCAAGAGCCTCATCGTCGCGGGCCTCTGCAGGCTGTTCCGGAACAGGGGCGTGAACGTGGCGCCGTTCAAGGCACAGAACATGGCCCTTAACTCCTTCATCACCAGAGAGGGCGGCGAGATCGGCCGCGCCCAGGCTCTGCAGGCCGAGGCTGCAGGGGTCGAGCCGTCGGTGGACATGAACCCCATCCTGCTCAAGGCAACAAGCGAGGCGGGATGCCAGGTGATCAAACACGGCAGGGTCCACGCGAACATGGGCGCCCGGGCATACTATGCATACAAGGACGAGGCATGGGCCGCGGTGACGGAGTCCTTTGACCGGCTGTCGAAAAAGCATGAGCTTATCGTGATCGAAGGCGCCGGGAGCCCTGCCGAGATCAACTTGAGCAAGGAGGAGGTCGTGAACATGAGCATCGCCCGCTACGCGCAGGCGTCCGTAATCCTTGTCGGCGATATTGACAAGGGCGGCGTGTTCGCGTCGCTCTACGGGACGATCGCGCTTCTCGACGGTGATGCAGACTATATCAAGGCGTTCATCATCAACAAGTTCAGGGGCGATATGACCATCCTTGAGCCGGGACTGCACATGATACGCGAGAAGACCGGCAGGCCAGTTCTCGGCGTCATTCCTTATCTCGGCGACCTCGGCCTGCATGAGGAAGACGGGATCCCTCTGGAACGGATCGATCAGTTTAAGCGGTTTAATCAGTTTAAGCCGGTCAAGATCGTTGTTCTGCGGCTGCGATATATTTCGAACTTTACGGACTTCGACCCGTTCATCTATGAACCGGGCGTGGAACTTGTTTACTCGCTTCGACCGGAAGACATCGAGAACGCCGATGCGGTCATTATTCCCGGTTCCAAGAACACCGTGAACGACCTTCTGTTCCTCAAGGAGCACGGCATAGCGGAGAGTGTGAAGCGGGCGGTTGAAAAGGGCGTTATGGTCATCGGTGTCTGCGGTGGCTATCAGATGCTCGGGAGAAAGCTCTTCGATCCGTGCGGTATTGAAAGCGTACACAAGGAGGTCGACGGGCTGGGACTCCTTGATGTCGAGACCGTGTTCGAAGAATCGAAGGTCACTTCGCAGGTGGAAGCGGTGGCAGTTCGGAGTTGGGAGTTCGGAGCTCGAAGTTCAGAAGACAAAGGCAAGGAAATTTTGAAGGGCTATGAGATCCATATGGGAAGGACCATTGGTGAAATAGGACTATTCGATGTAAAGAGAATATCATCAAACTCCGAGCTCCGAACGCAGCCTGCCCTCGAATGTCTCTATCAGGGGAACTTTGAACTTGTCCGGGACGGATCGATAAAAGGCAACACATGGGGCACATACATTCACGGGATATTCGATAACGACCGCTTCAGGCGCGGTCTCATAAACTCCCTTCGCATAAAGCGCGGATTGGAACCCGTGGAAGCGGCCGTGGATTATACGAAGTTGCGGGATGAGGCGCTCGACAAATGGACCAAAGTGTTATCAACACACGTGGACATTGAATATATAGAAAATCTGTTAAAAGTTTAATGCCAATGAGAAAAACAGGAAAGGGGGTGAGTGAAGAGAAAGTCGGTCAAATTGTTGTCAATGATTTTGTGTAGTGAAGATCGTACCAACAGGGAATGGAGAAGCGGAAAGGGGTGCGATTCCCCTGCTGTCGCGCAACTGTGATGGAAACGAAAGCCGAAGGGACAGTGAGGCGTAAGGCGTGAGGGGTGAGGCGGAAAATCAGTCTTGTCTCATCACCGCTGAATTGTTCTAACTGTTCCGATAAGCCACTATCCGCAAGACGGGATGGGAAGGCAGGCGAGTAGGAAGTCCTGAGCCAGGAGACCTCTTCATTCCTAAAACCTCGATGAAGGAGAAAGAATACAATGAAGAAGTTCGTACTACTGTTTTTTGTGGTAATCGTGTCGGCTGTCTGGTCAGTTGTTGCTTTTGCCGAAGAGGCTGATGTCAAACTTAAAGAGATAGTGGTCACGGCAACAAAGACCGAGAAAGACCCGAAGGATGTTACGCAGTCGGTCACGGTGATCAGTGCAGATGAGATAAAAAAGTCTGGTGCTTCGAACGCGGCTGAGGTCGTGAGGAGGAGCGTGGATCTGAACTTTCAGGAATACGGCCCCAGGGGATCAACGGCGAATATCAGTGTCCGCGGATCCACGGCGGCCCAGGTACTGATACTCCTCGACGGCATAAGACTCAATTCTCCTCGTGACGGCGGGTTCAATATGACCGACCTGCCGGTAGCCCTCGACGACATTGAGCGGATCGAGATCGTGCGCGGACCGTCATCGGCGCTGTATGGAGCGGATGCTGTGGGCGGTGTAGTGAACATCATCACCAAAAAGCCCGAAAAAAACCAGATGAGAGTGAGCGGTACCGTCGGCAGCCACGGGTATGATTCTGTATCAGCAAGCAATTCCGGCAAGGCAGACAAGATGTATTATTCAATGACTGCCGGGCGGGAGACGTCGGATGGCTTTCGGAGAAACAGCGATCTGGATCAGAAGACTGCTGGCGGGAAGGTCGGGTATGAGATCACCCAGGACTCGTTATTTGACCTCACGGCAAACTACATCGGCAAGGAGATCGGAGTGCCGGGGTCAACAGACAGGCTCACTCCCTTTGCGAGACAGTGGACGCGGGATCTTGTTGCGGGGATAGGGTACCGGGCGAAGCTGTCCAAAGAACTTGATTGGAAGTTCAACGCCGATTATCACCGTGATACGTTGTCTTACAGGCTGGACCTGGCATCCGCGGTAAGCAAACATGAAAGCGAGACCATTGGCGCTGATGCGCAGATCAACTGGCTTGCCAATTCGTGGAACGCTATCAGCGTCGGGGCGGAGGCCAGGAAAGACCATGTGAAGAGCACGGATTCAGGCGACCATGACACCAGGCTCCTGGCGGGATATATCCAGGATGAGATCAGCATCGGTGAGCCGCTTATCCTGGTTCTCGGAGGCCGCTACGACAGTCACTCCGTGTACGGCGATCAGTTCAGCCCCAGGGCGAGCGCCCGTTATCGTATAGCATCCACCGGCACGATCTTCCGCGCCTCGGCGGGAAAGAGCTTCCGTGCGCCTACATTCAACGACCTTTACTGGACTGACGCGTATGGTGATATCGGGAACCCGAATCTGAAGCCTGAGACCGCCAAAGAATATGAAGGGGGCATTGAACAACCTCTGGGAAAGAACGTTGACATGAAGGTCACGGGATTCGAACGCAAAGTGAAGGACCTGATTGACTGGCAGCAGTATGCTCCTTTCCAGTATCAGCCGGAAAACATCGGCAGGGCCACGATCAGAGGCGTGGAGGCAGAGGCAACGGCGAAACCGGCTGACAGCCTCACCCTGTCGGCGAATTACACGTATATGAACGCGATCGATGAACAGACCGGCGAAAAGATTTACCGGATACCTCAGCAGCAGCTCAAGAGCTGGCTGAGCCTGACGCTCGCCACGAAGACAACGCTGTATCTCGAAGGACGGTCGGTGAAAAACTACCTTAAACCGAACGAGGATGAGTGGAAATATTCAACGCTGGATGGTAAAATCACCCGGAAGGTGGTTTTCGGACAGAGTATGAAAGGCGAGGTGTTTTTCGGGATGAACAATATCCTTGACCGAAAATATTCGGTAGTCCGGACCTATGGTTTTTCTACCGGTGATCACTCCGGCGACTATCCCATGCCGCCGAAAGAGATCTACGGCGGGATGACTGTGCAGTTTTAACAACGTCAGAGGAGTCAGAATCCGGAACGGGAAGGTTCTCTCCCGGCTCCTTTATTCTGGATTATATTATTGGTATGACCTTCCAGCGATCATTATACATATCTCTTGGCGTCCACATCCTGCTTTTCGGCAGCGCCCTCGCGTATGCCCAGTACACCAGAGGTGCGTCCGGAATGTATCCGGGTCCGATCATGGTGGAGCTCGCAGGTTCGGGAGAAATATCGTCGCAGCGAGAGGGGAAGAAGAACGCAAGAGAAAAGACCTCTTCTCAGAAAGATCCTGTCCGTCAGGAAGCCGATGCCGTTGTCCAGCGTGAAAAAGATGGATTTTTGGAAAAAGAGGATCACCGGATCAAGGAATCCGATGAATTGAAGGGAAATCAGGGAACGGATTCCGTTGATTCCACCGTGGGTCAGGTCAGCAGGGGCGGATCGGGATTCATTGCTCCGGAACAGTGGCAGCTTATCCAGACGGCTATCGAAAAGGTCAAGACATATCCCCGGATGGCGAGGGAGCGGGGAATCGAAGGCGTGGTACGCGTGCGGTTCAGGCTCGATCCCTCGGGGTCGATCGAGAGGGTGGAGGTCATAAAGAGTTCGGGCCATACGATACTGGATGCCGCTTCGGTCAATACGGTGTACCGCGCCGGTCCCCTGCCTTATGTCAACGGGTGGGTCGATGTGCCGATAGCGTATGTATTGAAATGATATGGAGCGAGTCACGCCGAGGCGGGACAACACGGTTGCCTCGGTCCAAAAATACGGCAACAGGGTTGCTTTGGTCCAGAATGATGAAAAAAATAACGATCACATGCCCGACATGCAAAAAAGAAGCGAAACGGGACGACAACCCGTTCAGGCCGTTCTGTTCCGAGCGGTGCAGGCTGATCGATCTGGGCAAGTGGGCCTCGGAAGAGTACCGGATCGCCGGTGAGAATAAGGATATTCCCGATGGGGAGGCCGGCGGGGAAAATAATTCAGAGAAGGCTGGATAATTTTTCAAAAATATACTACAATAGAACCAATTGGAAAACAGAAACGGTTTTGGTTCGGGCTTGTCGGGTCAGATCGAGGTATCAGCATTCCGGATTTGTATCAGGAAGCGGGAGGCATTCAGCATGGACGTCCGGTGTGGAAGCTGCAAGAAGCTCTTCCGTGTCTCGGATGACAAGATTACGGGTTCCGGCGTGAAGTTCAAATGCACGCGCTGCAGCGAATATGTCAGGATCAGGAAAGAAGATTTCGAACAGTACCAGTTGTCACAAGCGGCTGCAGCCGCTCTCCAGGCGCCGGAAGTAAAACCCGTTGAAACGCAGCCGATACCGGAGCCCCAGGCGACCGCGGCCTCCGGACATGCGCCGCTGGAGCTCATGGGCTTCGAACATCACGAGCACCCTGCGGCGGAAGTTTCTCCCGGGGCCCCTCCCGTTTCTGAAGCCAGGCCCGTGACCCAATCCGGAGCCGAGGCCAGGCCCGAAGCAGTTCCTGCATCAGCGCTCAGCACGACCACGCAATCAGGCCCGGCCGCGCCCCCCGTACCCCCGCGTGAGTCCGCCCGTCCGGCCACTTCCTCGGTCATCAAGCCCGCAGGGGTCCCGAAACCAAAGCAGGAGACCCAGGATACGGTACACCCCTTTGCCTCCGGGGCGGCAGCCGGGGCCATAGGCGGCCTGGGCTGTTCTTTGCCTGTCCTCGCGGTCATGCTGCTCGGGATCGGCGTGCTGTCCGCGCTTGTTGCGAAAACAGCGGCCGATATGCCGATTTATTTCACGATAGGCATGTCCGTCGCGAGTTTCATGGGGTTTGGCATCGTGATCGGCGTGGTGCTTGCCATGATCCAAGCCGGCACGGAAAAAAAGATATTTTCTTTTCTCGGTGTTCTTCTCGGCGCTTTTTTCGGCCTGGTGATCGGCGGGGTCCAGGGACTCTCAGCCGCCATGGGTTCGGGCGCCGTCATCGTCACGACGCTTGTGGTTTCCGGCGCGATCGGGTGGGGTATAAAGGCCCTTTTTGTCAGCATCGTCGTTGTCCTGGTCCGCCGATTGATGCTGTCCTCGAAAAAAGAGTCGTTCTCAGCGCGTCTTTCAGGCGCACAGGTACTCGGTATCATCCTGTCCGTTGCGATCGTCGGTCTTGCAGGGTACAGCGAGGTGCGTTCGGCCGCACAGATGCGTTCCGCCTCCGAGAAGGTCAGCGACGCGTTTAAAAACATGACCTCTACCGAAGGTTTGCAGATGACAAATGTTCCCTCGGGGTATATCGACACGAACGGAGACCTGGTTATTTCCGGCATCGTCGAAAATACCACGGATAAAGAAAAGCCTGTGTGGTACGTGGTGGCCGACGTGTACGACGCTCAAAACAACGTGCTGACGAGAGCCAAAATGCTGAACGGCAAGCAACTGTACACGGCCGGGGATTATGATATTCTGGCAAAAAGGGGCGTAGATGTACAGGAGTTGAAGACCAGGAATCTCCAGGAGAAGGGTTCACCGATACAGCCGAAGGGGATCGTGAACTTCGAGATCCGCGTCATGGAGCCGCCGATCGGCATCGCCACGTTCAACGCGACGCTCCAGACGTTTGATCCTCTGCAGATGATGAAAGAGGCCGCCGAAGAAATGAAACAAAGACAACAGCAGTAGTTCATTGCCGCGTTCTGAAGAAGCCCTCCGGAGCTCACCGTTCATGCATGCACTTGTCATTGCCTCAGCTTTTGTTCTCGACATGATCTTCGGGGACCCTTCCTGGTTTCCGCACCCGGTACGGGGTATCGGATGGCTGATACGGAGAGCTGAAAACAGTCTCAGGCGCTTTGCCGCAACCGCGAAAGCCGAAAGGTTCGCGGGCGCGCTTCTCGTAATCTTCACCGTCTTAACAGTCTATTTTTTGTCTCATCTTCTTATCTTCTCGACTTCTTCGCTTTCCGCGCATCTCGGCATTGCTGTTTCCGTGCTCATGGCATACACGACGCTCGCTGTCCGGGGCCTCGGTGACGCGGCGCGTCTTGTGCAGTCACGTCTCGATGTCGGCGATATCGTCAGGGCCAGAATGGAACTTTCGAAGATCGTCGGACGGGACACGGCAAACCTCGACGAGCAGGAGATCGCCCGTGCCGTGATCGAGACCGTTGCGGAGAACGCATCGGACGGCGTGGTTGCCCCGCTCTTCTACCTGATGATCGGCGGTCCTGCGCTTGCCATGGCCTACAAGGCCGTGAATACGCTCGATTCCATGGTCGGGTACAAGAATAAAAAATATATCGATTTCGGCCGCGCAGCGGCCAGGCTGGATGATATAGCCAACTATATTCCGGCAAGGATCACGGGGGTATTGATATGCATGGCAGCGGTCATCTCACGCAGGCTAAAACAAGTTCTTTCCCCCTCACCCCGGCCCTCTCCCGCAAGGGGAGAGGGGGACTCCGAACTCCGAACTTTGAACTCCGAACTGAGCAGCCCCTGGCGTATCATGCTCCGTGACGGCCGCAATCACCCGAGCCCGAACAGCGGGTATCCGGAGGCCGCGATGGCAGGCGCGCTCGGTGTACGGCTGGGCGGCCCGAGCGCGTATGCCGGTAAAATAGCCCCAAAACCCTCCATCGGAATCGGAGGGAACCCTCCGGACAAGAAAGATATTGCAAACTCCGTCCGGTTAATGTATTGTTCTACACTGTCAGCCGCGTTCGGGGCGGCGGCAGTCAGTTTTTTCTTGACAAAAATCGTACGTGTGCTATAAAAACGAAATTTTTATGGTCGCACAAGGCAAGGAGGATATCAGATGAGCAGCGCATGCACGAAAAACTATCTTTTTACCTCGGAATCGGTGACCGAGGGTCATCCGGACAAAATAGCCGACCAGATATCAGACGCTGTTCTTGACGCGCTGCTTACTCAGGACCCCACGAGCCGCGTGGCCTGCGAGACGCTTCTCACCACCGGGCTTGCCTTTGTGGCAGGGGAGATCACGACCAAGGGGTACGTGGAGATCCCCGATATCGTACGCCAGACCATCAAGGACATCGGCTACACGAGGGCCAAGTACGGTTTCGATTACGAGACCTGCGCGGTCATCACGTCGATCCATTCGCAGTCGCCCGACATTGCCATGGGCGTGGACACCGGCGGGGCCGGAGACCAGGGCCTGATGTTCGGCTACGCGTGCGATGAGACACCCGAGCTCATGCCCATGACCATCATGCTCGCCCACAAGCTTACCCGGAAACTTTCCGAGGTGAGAAAGACCGAGGTGCTCCCGTACCTGCGTCCGGACGGGAAGTCCCAGGTCACGATCGAGTACCGGAACGGCAAGCCGTACAAGCTTCATACCATCGTGGTCTCCAGCCAGCACAGCCCTGACGTGCACCTCAAAGACCTGCGCGAGGACGTGATCGAGAAGGTGATCAGGCCGGTGGTCCCGAAAGAGCTTCTTGACGAGGAAACCATCGTTTATCACATCAACCCCACGGGCAGGTTCGTGACCGGAGGTCCCATGGGTGATACGGGCCTCACCGGAAGAAAGATCATCGTCGACACCTACGGCGGCGTCGGCAGCCACGGGGGCGGATGCTTTTCGGGTAAGGACCCGACGAAGGTGGACCGCTCGGCATCCTACATGGCGCGCTATGTGGCCAAGAACATCGTGGCTGCGGGCATCGCGTCTGAGTGCGAGGTCCAGCTCGCCTACGCCATCGGCGTGCCCGAACCGGTATCGGTCCACGTGGACGACTTCGGCACCGGCAAAATACCCTACGAGAAGCTTGTCGAACTTATCAGGAAGAACTTTGATATGACCCCGCAGGGGATCATGAAGACCCTGAATCTGAGACGACCTATTTATAAAAAGACAGCGGCCTACGGGCATTTTGGCAGGACCGAACCGGAGTTCACCTGGGAGCACACGGACAAGGCCGCGAAACTGAAGAAGGAAGCAGGGCTGTAAGGTACCGACGCAGGTCCGGTACGCACATCGCGTCGAGGGGCGC
>DATDRO010000291.1:0-2322 GCA_035291685.1 Nitrospirota bacterium
AGATCGTGGGAACAAGCAGGTTCGAGGTGCTCGACCAGGCCAGCCTGGAGAAGAAGCTTCGGGAGAGCAACCCAAGCCTTCAGCCGACCGCCACCAAGGCCGTGACGTCGGCCCTGCTGGACAAACTGTATCGGCCCGGAAAAAACCGGTTGTTCGATCGGGATACCATGGAGGGGCTCTTGCGCGAAGCAGACCCCAAACTCGTCGGACCCGATCAGCAGACCATAGCGGCTGAACTTGCCAAGCTGGTGGGAGGGGGGTATCTGATCAGCGGGGAGGTGACCGCCTATAGTTACTTCCAAAAGGACAGCAAGGAGCTGTCGCAGAGGGATGCGCAGGGGAAGCAGCACGAGACAAATCTTAAGCAGGGGACGGCGAACGTGGCGGCATCCGTGCAGATCACAAACCTGTCCACAGGAGTGATCGTTGTCAACAGGAACGTCTCGAAAACTGCCGACCGCATGGCGAAAGCGGTAGACGCGTTGCCGCCCGATCCTGACAAGAACGCGCTGTTGAGCGAGGCGGTGAACGGCGCTGTCGCTTCCTTTGTACGGCGGATCACTCCCTATACGGACTACGTTACGGTCACGTTCGCCAAGAACGAACAGAAACTGCCGGAGCTGGACCAGGGCGTCAACTATGCCCGCTCAGGCCTGTGGCCAGAGGCGGCTGAGCAGTTCAAGGCAGCGGCCGCGAAATACCCAAAGGATCAGGGCGCATGGTGGAACCTGGGGATAGCCTATGAGTACAGCCACCGGTTTGCCGAGGCCGAAGAAGCATTGAAGGAGGCGGGCAGGGTCGCGCCGTGCGACAAGTGCGGCCGGGAAATCCAGAACGTGCGGTGGCTGGCCGAGAACATAAAAAAACTACAGGAACAGGGCGTGCGGTGACGATATCACGCCCGGCATGGGGTGAAAGTTCAAGGACGACTGAGCGAATGGGGAGAAACGGGGGGCAGGGACAGTGAGACGAGGGATGAGAGACGAGGGGCGAAAGACGAGAGCCGCAAGGGGCATAGAGCATGGTGAAAGAAAATTGGATCTAATTATATGCTGAAAGGTGTTTTTATCACCGGCACCGACACGGGTGTGGGCAAGACGTACGTGGCGACCGGCATTGCATCTGCGCTGAGCTCGCGCGGGGTCGATGTGGGCGTGATGAAACCGGTGGAGACCGGATGCCGCGTACGCGCGGGGAAATTGGTCCCTTCCGACGCGCTCAGCCTCATGAAGGCCGCGAACGTGCATGACGCGCTCTCGAACGTGAATCCGTACCGCTTTCGCAACCCTCTCGCGCCGCTCGCGGCTGCCGAGCTTGAGGGAAAAAAGATCATCGAGGAAAGGATCCTGAGCGCCTGGTACACGCTCTCCCGCAGGCATGAGTTCATGATCGTGGAAGGGGCGGGGGGCATCATGGTCCCGCTCACGGAAAAGTATCTTTATCTGGACCTCGCCGCTGCGCTCGGACTTCCTGTCCTGATCGTGGCACGGCCCGGTCTCGGCACCATCAATCATACTCTCCTGACGATCTCCGTTCTTCAGGAGAAGGACATCGCTCTCTCCGGCATTGTGGTCAATTATGCGGGCAGCAACAAGACCGGTCCTGCCGAGAAAACGAGCCCTGCTGTTATCGAGAGAATTTCGGGGGTGAAGATCGTGGGAATGGTGCAACACGGCTCCCGTGAGTTCGGAAGTATTGCATCATACTTGACCTGATCTTATGGATCACGGCAATCACGCATTGGCGTGACTTTCTCCAAAAAAACACAACGAAATAAAACCCCCCTCTCTTGTCCGAGAGAGGGGGGTAAAAGAAAGCCTGAAGGATCTGTTAGCAACCTGCCATTGGTTTTTTCTTCTTTGCCGCCGGTTTTTTCCCGCCGAGACTTTTGATATACATCACCATCGATTTCATCTTGTCCGATTTCACATCGAGGTCCTTGCCTTTGAGCGCCATGCCTATGCAGGTATTGACGGCTTCCTCAAGGGTCTTGTGGGCCCCACCCGGTGTTTTCCATTCCTTTTTCGAGCCCGCTCCCTCCAATCCCTTGCCGTCGGGATGACAGGTGTTGCAGGAATTGCCCGCGGTGCCGAGCTTGGTGTCATTGAACAGAGCCTTGCCTTTTTTCACCGAAGACCCTGCCGCCATGGCGATGCCGGAGCCAAGAGACACGATGAGAACGACGAGTAAAACGATCTTCAAGCATTTCATGGTATTACCTCCTGAGTGAGATTTACGTATTGTCAAATATTCTTTAGCAAATGTTCTGAATTTTCTTTTTTCCCAACACGTTGTACAAAAAGAGCTTGCCTCCCCCGTGCG
>DATDRO010000292.1:0-4200 GCA_035291685.1 Nitrospirota bacterium
ACGAGTGGGGCATCGATGTTATGATCGGCGGCTCCCAGAAGGGCGTGATGCTGCCGCCCGGGCTCGCCTTTGTGTCCGTGAGCGACAAGGCGTGGAAGATGGCGGACACGGCCAAAACACCGAAGTTCTATTTTAATTTCAAAAAGGAGCGTGAGAACCTGTCCAAGAACCAGACGAACTTCACTTCCGCGGTGACGCTCATCATCGGCTTGAACTCCTGCATCAAAATGCTCCAGGATGAGGGGCTTGAGAACGTGCTCAAGCGCCATGATAGGCTCGCGAGAGCGACCCGCGCGGCGGCAACGGCGCTCGGGCTCAGGCTCTTCCCCAAGGAAAGTCCGAGCAATGCGCTCACGGCCATCGAGGCCCCGGCAGGCGTGGACGGCCAGGCGATCTATAAGGACCTGCGCGTGAAATACGGGATCACCGGCGCGGGCGGCCAGGACAAGCTTAAGGGCAAGATCTTCCGCATCGCGCACCTGGGATACGCGGACACGTTCGATGTCATCACCGCGGTCGCCGGGATCGAGATGGTCCTGAAGGGCCTGGGCCACCCGGTGAAGCTCGGCACGGGCGTGGGAGCGGCGCAGGAAATATTGATGAAGTAACGACAGGCGATTCACCGCAGAGGACGCGGCGAATCTTGTTCTTAGTTCATAGCTCTTAGCAATCGCCATCAGCTATGAGCTGTCTTAAATTGGAGGCTACATGAAGGTCCTGATCAGCGACAACCTCTCCGCCACCGGAGTCGCGATACTCAAGAAGGCCGGGCTCGAGGTGGACGCCCGGAGCAAGACGACCGTGGAAGAGATCGAGAAGATCATCGGCGAATACGATGCGCTTATCATCCGCTCGGCAACGAAGGTCACCGCGGGGCTGCTCGAAAAGGCCGCGAAGCTCAAGGTCGTGGGCCGCGCGGGCAGCGGTCTCGACAACGTGGACATTCCCGCCGCCACCAAGAAGGGCGTGGTGGTGATGAACACGCCGGGCGGCAATACGGTGACCACGGCCGAGCATACCGTCGGCATGATCTTCGCCTGTGCCCGGATGATCCCGCAGGCATATTCCTCGCTCAAGGCGGGCAAGTGGGAAAAGAAAAAGTTCGAGGGCGTGGAGCTCTTTGACAAGACGCTCGGCATTGTCGGCCTCGGCGCCATCGGCGGCGTGGTCGCGAACCGGGCGATCGGGCTCGGCATGAAGATCCTGGCCTATGATCCGTTCATCTCGCAGGAAAAGGCAAAGAGCATGGGCATCGAGTTGGCGGATCTGCCGACGATCTACCGACGGTCCGATTTCATCACCGTCCATACGCCCAAGACCAAGGAAACGGCAAATCTTATCAATAAGGACACCATCGCGCAGATGAAGGACGGCGTGCGCATCATCAACTGCGCGCGCGGCGGCATTGTGAACGAACAGGACCTCTATGAGGCGCTGAAGAGCGGCAAGGTCGGGGCCGCGGCCTTCGACGTGTTCGAGAAGGAACCGCCGGAGAACCATCCGCTCCTGTCTCTCGACAACTTCATTGCAACGCCCCACCTCGGCGCGTCCACCCGGGAGGCGCAGGAAAACGTTGCCGTTGCCGTTGCCGAGCAGGTCGTGGACTATCTCATCGCCGGGACCGTGCGGAACGCGGTGAATGTGCCGTCCGTGCCCGCGGACCAGCTCCCGACGCTCTCCCCGTACATCAATCTCGCGGAGCGCATGGGCTTGTTCCAATCGCAGGTGTTCGAGGGCGGGCTCACGCAGGTAGCGGTGGAGTACAGCGGCGAGGTTTCAAACCTTAAACTCGAACCGATCACCCTGGCCGCCCTGAAGGGCCTTTTGACGCCTGTCCTGAACGAGAACGTGAACTACGTGAACGCGCCCCTTATTGCCAAGGACCGCGGCATCGAGATCAAGGTCTCGAAGACCAGCGGCGGCACGGAATATACCAGTCTCATCACCATCAGGATCAAGGCGGACGGAAAGGACCTGTCCGTGTCCGGTACGCTCAACAGCAGGAAAGAGCCGCGCATCGTCCAGGTGGACAACTTCCCGATGGAGGCCGTGCCCGAGGGCGACATGCTCGTGCTCATGAACAACGACAAGCCCGGCGTCATCGGAAGCCTCGGCACGCTCCTGGGCCAGAACGGGATCAATATCGCGCGCATGCAGTTCGGCCGCGAGATGCAGGGCGGCAGGGCCATGTCGGTGGTGAGCATCGACAGCCCGGCGTCCGACGAGGTCATGGCGAAGATCAAAAAGCTTCAGAACGTGCTATCGGTGAAGCAGATCAGGATATGAGTTCAAAAGTCAAATTTCAAAATGTAAATTGCAAAATGGTGGTATGGCCTTTGGCCATGATTTTATATTCCTTCATTTTGCCTTTTGCATTTTGCACTCTGCATTTTGCATTCTTGAAGGAGTTCATATGCCAGTCTTAGTCGTAGTCGGTTCCCAGTGGGGCGATGAAGGGAAGGGAAAGATCATTGATCTGCTGACCGAGCGGGCTGATATCGTCGCGCGCTACCAGGGCGGCCACAACGCGGGCCATACGGTCGTCGTCGGCAAAGACGAATTCATCCTGCACCTTATCCCTTCGGGCATACTCCACAAGGGCAAACAGTGCGTCATCGGGAACGGCGTGGTCATAGACCCCGCGGCCCTCATCGAAGAAATGGACGGGCTCGCTACGCGCGGCATAAACGTCGATAAAAACCTTCTTATCAGCAAAAATGCCCATCTTATCCTGCCCTATCACAAGGCGCTTGATGTCGCGAGCGAGACATTGAAGGGAAATAAAAAGATCGGCACCACGGGCAGGGGCATCGGCCCGGCGTATGCCGACAAGGTTTCGCGCAGGGGCATCAGGATGGCGGACCTCGTTGACCCCGCGGTCTTTCGCGCGAAGCTCTCCGAGAACGTCGGCGAAGCGAACTTCCTCCTCGGGCGTTTTTACAACGCGCCGCTGGTGAGCGGGGACCAGGTGTTCGACGAGTATATGAAGTATGCCGATCGTCTCAGGAAGCATATCGTCGATACGACGCTTGTCCTCAACCAGGCTATCGGGAAAGGCAAGAAGGTGCTTGCCGAGGGCGCGCAGGGCACGCATCTTGATGTAGACCACGGGACCTACCCATATGTGACGTCGTCCAACGCCACCGCCGGCGGAGCCTGTACCGGGCTCGGCATCGGCCCGAACAGGGTAACCGAGATCATGGGCATCGTGAAGGCGTACACCACACGCGTGGGGAGCGGACCATTTCCCACGGAGCAGGACAACGAGGTAGGGAAACACCTCAGGGACTGTGGCAAGGAGTACGGGGCCACGACCGGCAGGCCCAGGCGGTGCGGCTGGGCCGACACCCTGGTCATACGGCACGCCGCGCGGGTGAACGGCCTGACGAGCGTCGCCATCACGAAGCTGGATGTCATGGATGCGCTCGACGAGATCAAGATCTGCGTCGGGTACGAGTATCAGGGCACGGTCTACGACGAGATGCCGTCGGAGCTCTCCATCCTGGAGGGATGCACGCCGAAGTATATCACCATGCCGGGATGGAAACAGTCCACGGTCGGCATCAAGCGGTATGGCGACCTGCCGAAAAAGGCGAGGAACTATATTGAGAGGGTCTGCAAACTGACGGGCGTAAAGCCGGCGATCGTTTCCACGGGTCCGCGGAGGGACGAGACGATCATTCTCGAGCAGCCGTTCAAGCGCGTTCTCAGGAAAGCGAAGACGCGTGCGAAGAGATCACGGTAAACTATTTATATTGACAAGCATAAGTCATGTTTGCTAATATGCAAGGCTCTTGAAAAAGAGGTTGTCGGGCCGATAGCTCAGTTGGTAGAGCACCGCCCTTTTAAGGCGGGTGTCCTGGGTTCGAGTCCCAGTCGGCTCACCAAAAAAACAGAAGACAGAAGTCAGAAAACAGAAGTCAGACTGAAGGTCAGGAGCGAAAATCGGGTGCGTCTCTTGCCATGGTCTGTCATCTGTCCTCTGTCGTCTCATAGTCTGAAGTTCCGTCCCCATCGTCTAGTCTGGCCCAGGACACCGCCCTTTCACGGCGATAACGGGGGTTCAAATCCCCCTGGGGACGCCAGTTTTCATACTATCCGCTTCTTGACCTTCCTCTTTTCCGTGGGACCGGGAACTGCATAAAGCCCGGCTGTTATCGCGGTTACAAAGAACCATTAGACAGGAATAGATGTCCCGCA
>DATDRO010000293.1:0-32765 GCA_035291685.1 Nitrospirota bacterium
TCCTTATTTTTTTGGGCGGCTCATCGCTCAGCCGCCTCTGCATGCCCGATAGAGTACTTGTTTTTCAATAGGTATCTCGCATTCTGAAGAAGCATTATTGTATTCGACCTTCGGAGGGGGCATGCTCAACGACGGCCTTCGCGTCAGAGCCGCCCGGCACAGGGGAACGTCAGAAGCATTGACCTTGTGCTTTTTCCCAAAATCCGCTGCACCCCGGTCTTCGCCAACGAATAACCGATGATAGGCATGGAAACCTTAACCTGTCAGGCTGATGAAATATTTAGCATAATAATAAAAAAACCATTGCCTCCGGCGTTCTCTTGGAGTAATATGCAAGGCTTGTTATCAAAAGGAAGCTTTGCTTCATTCGAGGGGGAACATGCTGCAGGTCACGAACATAGAAAAGAATTACGGCAAACAGACGCTCTTCGACGGCGTCAGCTTTACCATCAACCCGCGCGAGCGCGTGGGCCTTGTCGGCAGGAACGGCCACGGCAAGTCAACGCTCTTTCGCATGATCCTGGGAGAAGAACGGCAGGACTCCGGAACGATCACCGTGCCTTCGGGATACACCATCGGCCACCTGTCCCAGCACATTCACTTTACGGAAGATACGGTCCTCAAAGAGGCTTGCCTGGCCCTTCCGGTGAACGAAGACTACCTCGACGAGACGTACAAGGCGGAGGCCATCCTGCATGGTCTCGGGTTCACGAACGATGACTTTGACCGCTCGCCCTCGTCGCTGTCCGGTGGTTACCAGGTGCGCCTGAACCTTGCCAAGGTGCTCGTGTCGGAGCCGAACCTCCTGCTGCTCGACGAGCCCACGAACTACCTCGACATCATCTCGGTCCGCTGGCTCACCCAGTTCCTGCGCGCCTGGAGGAACGAGCTGATCATAATCACCCATGACCGGGACTTTATGGACGGCGTCACCACCCACACCATGATAATCCACCGCTGCAAGATGAAAAAGATCGCGGGGGGCACGCAGAAGCTCTACGACCAGCTCCTTGTGGAAGAGGAGATCCACGAAAAGACGCGGCAGAACGACGAGAAAAAGCGCAAAGAGGTCGAGCAGTTCATCAACCGCTTCAGGGCCCAGGCGACCAAGGCAAGCGCGGTCCAGTCCCGCATCAAGGCGCTCGCTCGCCACGAAAAGCTTGAAAAGCTCGATGAGATCAGGAGTCTCGACTTTTCCTTCCGGTCGGCGCCCTTCTCCGCCAAGTGGCTCCTGAACGCGGAAGATATTTCCTTCTCTTTCTCGGGCAATGGGCCGAAGCTGATCGACGAGCTGAGTGTCGCCGTGGGCAAGAAGGACCGCATCGCCGTGATCGGCAAAAACGGCAAGGGCAAGACCACGCTGCTGAACCTGCTCTCGAACGAGCTTTCCCCCACATCCGGCGAGGTGAGACTGCATCCCAATGTCAAGCTGGCATATTTCGGCCAGACGAACATCAACCGCCTGAACCCCGCCATGACGGTGCTGCAGGAGATCATGGCCGTGCATCCGGAACACAACCACGGCATGGCGCGCGCCATCTGCGGGGCCATGATGTTCGAAGGGGACAACGCGCTCAAGAAGGTGAGCGTGCTGTCCGGGGGAGAGAAGAGCCGCGTGCTGCTGGGCAAGCTTCTGGTCTCGCCGGCCAACCTGCTGCTGCTTGACGAACCCACGAACCACCTCGACATGGAATCCATCGACTCGCTCGTCGAGGCCATCGAGGTCTTCGACGGCGCGGTCATCATCGTGACCCATAGCGAGATGATCCTGAACGCCGTGGCTACGAAGCTGATCGTGTACGACAACGGGATTGTCAGCGTGTTCGACGGCACATATCAGGAATTCCTCGAACGGATAGGTTGGAACGACGAGGGAGGCGTGCGCGTAAAAAAGGCAAAAAAGCAGGGCAACAACAAGGGCCTGAGCAGAAAAGACCTCAGCAAACCGCGTATTGAGAGTGTTTCTGACAGATCAAGGGTCCATGGCATGACCGCGGTCATCGAGGAAGAGGTCGCGGCCCGATAAGGGCTTCTATTACAAGGCACCGTATAATGAATAAGGATCGGGGACCCAGACAAACCCTTTTCAGTAAATTCACGATCCCTTTTCTTTTTTTGCAGTCCTGATTTGTAAATCCTCCTTGCCTTTTACTCCCGTTTATACTATCTTTTCAATCAAGATGCAAAGAGCGCGAAATTTCAAGGCTGAAAGTTAACTCCTTGTTTTTTTCGTGCACTCCGGTCCCCTCGTGAGAAGTCAGGATTTCCCAGGGGTACGGTTGCGGTAAATTTCATTTCCTGTTCGGCAGACAATTATTCTGGAAGGTGCTGGATTTTCGGAGCTGATCACATGAAAAAATATTTCGAATTCGCGAAATACCGCACCAGCTACAAGCAGGAGACCCTTGCCGGGCTTACGACCTTCCTCACCATGGCCTATATCATCATCGTGAACCCGGCGATCCTCGAGGCGGCCGGCATTCCGAAAGGTCCTTCGACCACGGCCACCATTCTGGCCGCGGTGTTCGGCACGCTGATGATGGGCTTCTACGCCAGACGCCCGTTCGCAATCGCTCCCTACATGGGAGAGAATGCCTTTATCGCCTTCACCGTCGTCAAGGTCCTCGGATATTCCTGGCAGATGGCCCTGGGCGCTATCTTTATTGCCGGGGCGGTCTTTACGGTCCTGACGGTTTCGAAGATACGTGGCTGGCTTGCCAGCACCATCCCGCTGTCGCTGAAATACAGTTTCGCCGTCGGCATCGGCCTGTTCCTGGCTTTCATCGGGCTGAACGAAACAGGGATCGTCTCGATCGGGGTCCCGGGCGCTCCGGTAACGCTGGGAAGACTTTCCCAACCATCGGTACTGCTCGCCGTGCTCGGGTTTTTCATCATGGTGTTGCTCATCATAAAAAAGGTCAGGGGCGCCATCCTTTCAGGCATCCTTGCTACAACGTTCATCTCTATTATCCTCGGGGTCAGCCCGGCCCCTCACGCGCTGGTGAGCCTGCCTCCGGATCCGGGTCCGATATTGATGCAGCTGGATATCGCAGGGGCGCTGAGTCTCAAAAACCTGCCGATCGTCCTGATCATCTTTGTTATGGCATTTGTGGACACGGTCGGGACATTGATCGGTCTTTCCGCGAGGGGAGGATTTTTGGACGGGAAGGGGAACCTTCCGGAAATAGAAAAGCCGATGCTGGCCGATGCCGTGGCCAATCTGGTAGCGCCGGTACTCGGCACGACGACGACCGGGGCATTTATCGAATCAGCGGCCGGAATCGAAGAGGGGGGAAGGACCGGGTTTACTTCGGTCGTCGTGGCAGGCCTTTTTCTGCTCTCCCTGTTCTTTGCCCCGGTCCTTACCGCGGTTCCACAGCACGCGTACGGGGCCGCCCTGGTCGTCATCGGCGTCTTCATGATAGGCCCGATCATCAGGATAGACTTTACGGACTACACGGAACTGGTCCCTGCCTTTCTCACGATCGTGCTGATGGGCTTTACGTTCAATATTGGTGTCGGAATGACTGCCGGCCTGCTCGCCTATCCGCTGCTCAAAACATTCGCCGGTAAACGCCGGCAGGTTTCGGGCGGCATGTGGATCTTCGCTGCGTTGTCTCTCCTGTTCTATGTTTTTTATCCGTATAAATAAGGGATCATCTCCAAAATGAGAGGGCGCGCCCTCAGATTCAGTTCGGAGTTCCCCCGATACGAGTATTCGAGGGCAGGCTGGGTTCGGAGTGGTGAGTGAAAAAAACAAGCATCGTGATTATCTATGATGATCGTGATTGTTTTTCTGCACCGCCGTACACAGGTCCCCGTCCCGCCAAGGCGGGATTCACGAAATGCAGAGGTTCTGGAAAAGCAAAAGATTCAAACGATTTTGGATTTGCCCCTGCGTTCGAAAGAACACGGGAAATCCCTTCCGTTCTATTCATTTTCGTTCATACAAACCTATGAGCTCCGCCTTGTCGAGGATGTGCCCTTTCATGGCAGCCTCGAGAGCGGCCCTGGTTGCGTCCGGTCCGAGAGTCAGCGCGGTGTCGAGGGCATAAAGCTTGAAGAAATAACGATGCGTGCCTGATGGCGGACAGGGGCCTCCGTAGCCGCGATTCCCGAAATCGTTCATTCCCTGTGCTGCGCCTGTCGGGATGGACTGTTCCTTAATCTCTCTCGTTCCCGGATCGATGTTCCACGCAACCCAGTGTACCCAGGTGCCGCGCGGCGCATCAGGGTCATCGACGATCAATGCGAGGGACTTTGCCCCGGCTGGAATATTTTCGATCGTAAGAGGGGGATTCACATCTGCGCCGTCGCATGTGTATTTTGAAGGCAGGTATGCGTTATTTTTGAATGCCGAACTCGTTATCTTTATCCCAGCCATGTCTATCGCCTCCGTATCAAAGCGTACACGAATAATAAACACACCACAACGACCCCGACACGACGAAACTCATAATTGAATCTCCTTGCAGTCCCGCTCCGGCGGGACAGGAAATCCCGATTCTTAAGGTAAGAACATAATCGTATCAAGCTACGGGGAATGCGCTCACTCCAGAATTCAATATATCCACCTCGGCTCAGGAAATTCACATTTTTAGCCTAACATATTTTTTGACTGATGTCTAATTACGCGAGGAAATCGTAAATATGATCACTTAGCAGGATATGAAAAAGTCGGGAACAATTCGGACATACTACTTAAGTGTCCATCATCTTTGAGGTTGCTAAAGGGGGGGACGCCAGCGCGTCTTCAAGGCCAAATACTCCTTAGAGACGCGCGGGCGTCGGGGGGGTATGTTATGCGGCCATTGCAACATCCGCCGTATCTTTTATCTGGAAGCGACCGACGGTTTCGCGAAGCTTCTTGGACTGTGTTGCAAGCTGGTCTGCCGAGGCGGAAAGCTCCGTTGAGCCTGAAGCATTCTGCTGGATCATGTCGCGTATTCGCTCGATGGACTTTACGACCTGTTCAACGCCGGCGGACTGCTCTTCAGACGAGGCGCTGATATTTTGCGTCAGATCGTTCAGCGTGGAAATGGCCTTGATGATCTGATCGCCTCCTGCCGATTGTTCGCTCGTGGCGATCCCGATCTCAGCGCTGTACTTGGCCACTTCTTCGACGGATTCCTCGATATGCGCGAGCGTGGACGCCACTTCTTTGCGGCCCTGGTCGAGCTCGTTCTGGACGCTCTGAAGGCTGGTATCCATGTGTTTGACGGCATTCTGCGCTTCTTTCTGAATGCCCCTGATGAGGTCGTTGATCTCCTTTGTGGAGACGGCAGAGCGCTCGGCAAGTTTGCGGACCTCATCCGCAACCACGGCAAAGCCGAGGCCCTGGTCACCCGCTTTTGCCGCCTCGATTGCCGCGTTGAGTGCGAGGAGGTTCGTCTGCTCGGCGATATCATCGATCACCTCAACGATGCGGCCGATGTCTTCTATCCTGACACTCAGGGTGCTGACGGTGTCCGCAACCCGGGTAATGGCGCTATTGATCTCCTCCATTCCTGCGGCGGATTTGTTCACCGCAAGCCTGCCCTTGACCACGGCATCGCGGGATTTTTGTGAGATATCGACGAGCCGTTTTACGTTTTCCGCAACGCGCTTAATGGACACGATCATCTGTTCGATGGAGGAGGACGTTTCGTTCACTGAAGACGCCTGTGACATGGTGTTTTTGGCCACGCTCGACGTGTTTGCCGCCATCTCGTGCATGGTGGCGGTTATCTCTTCGATCGCCGCGGCCGCGCTTTCATTGTTCTTGGAAGCCTCTTCAGCCATGGAAGCAAGCTGGCCGCTGGCGGCGGAAATTTCCTGTGAGTTTTGGCGTACGCGCGACACGATATTCTGCAGGCCGGACATCATTTTCTGGAATGACTCGCCGAGGTAGTCGTGCTCAGACCGCCTCGTCACTTCCCTGCGGAGCTCGCCCTGCGATATTTCGCCGGCGGTTTCTCCGATGTTCTTCAGATACCCTGACATATCTCCGAAGCTTTCCATGAGTTTGCCGATCTCATCATGCGACGAGACCTCTATCTTCTGGAAGATCTCTCCCTGCGCGATCCGCCTTGAAAGCTCGGTCAGTTTTGCGATCGGGCCGAGGATGATCTTTTTCGATGAGGCATAGAGTGCCCCTCCGAGCAGGAACGCAACGACGAGATTTACGGCAAGAATATATGAGACGGTCATGGTGATCTGACGGTTGATCTTATGATCTGACATGCCCATGGTGATAGTGCCGAGGACATCCCCCTCTATCACTATCGGAACGGCATAGTCCACCACGATGCCGGATTTTTTGATCGCCGCGATAAGTTCCGGCAGCTCGCTGTTCTTGGGCGCTGTCGCTACGGCGGCCTTGAGCCCGGGTACCTGATAGTTGATGCTTGCATAAAGAGAGGTAAGCACCTTTCCATCCGCGTCCTGGACCGTGGCGTATGCCACTTCGGGGTCCTTCGTAATATCTTTGACGATAGCATCCAGCTGGATATAGTCTTTCATGATGAGCGGGTCCTTGCTGAGCTTCGCTATGTAAGAACCAAGGCTTTGACCCTTGTCGAGGAGGGACTGCTTGAGCATCTTTCGCTCATTCTGCGCAATGAAGGCGCTCGCCGCGAAAGCGGTGATAACCATGATGACAAACATCACGCTCAAAAATTTGAACTGGATACTCTCGGTGAACTTTTTTTTGAATCTGAACATACGCACCTCCACCCCGCCTTCTGCATACCCCTATTCGATCACCCGGGTCGCCGCCTTCAGGAAAGCCGGCGGGACATCAATATGTCCTGCTTTTGCCGCTTTCATGTTTACGATCACATCGAGCTTCTTCAATAATGAATACAGTTGCGACACCCGCAAATAATCTCCCCATGGTTCTCATTTTTCTTCCATTTTTATTATGCAATGGATTGCATCCAGGTTTTTTATTAACACATCATCATATTAAAGCAAAACGTTTGCCATTGTATTTTTTCGTTAATATACAACATGTTAGCATTTTGCGCGATATGAGAGCATGTCGATTTCTGAACGGGATATCGTTTAATATTCCTATGAGTATGGACCTAACAAATTGAAAAACATAAGTTATCACAGTGTTGTATTTTGGACTGTCTTAACACGTGTTAGCCTGACAGAAGCCTCGTTTTGCCCTTTCCTCGCACATATGCGGGGTTCTTATGGCCTTGATAATCGCAGCGGGGGGCTGATAAACCTGTTCTTTTCTAGCTGTGCAATGATATGCGCGGACCACCCCGCTACCCTGCCTGCCGCGAATATCGGCGCACAGAGCCCGGTCGGCACGCCGAGCATATGGAGTATCTGGCCGGCGTAGAGGTCAAGATTGCAGCGCAGACCTTTTTCCCTGAGCATGATCTCCTCTATTTTTTCGCAAAGGGTATGCCGGCCATTATCACCCATTTGATCTGCAAGCCGCTTACTCAGTTTTTTCATGATCCGTGCTCGTGCATCACCCTGTTTATGAACCCCCTGGCCAAATCCCATGATACGTTCTTTTCCCGCGAGTGCGAGCCTGATCCATTCCTCCGCCCGGCCTGTTTCCTTGATCTCCAGCAACCTCCGCAAGGCCTCTTCATTCGCGGCCCCGTGCTGTTTTCTCTTGAGCGAACCGATCTCGGCGGTGATCGCCGAATGATAATCCGTGAACGAGGATGCGGCAACCCGGGCCGCAAGGCTTGAGACACCAGACTCGCGTTCTGCATACAGAATGAACACGGCGTCAAGGGCGGTTACCGCATCCTCATCCGGGCCATAACCTGAGAGCATGTAAAGAAAATTTCGCGCGTGACCAAACTGTCGCATCGGGCTTATCGGCTCCTGGCGCTGCGATATCCGATAGCTCGCTGCGATTACCGTCGGCAGCTTTGCGATCGTTCTTACCGCTTTTCTCAGAAGCGCTTTTTTCGAATTGTCCTTTGCCTCCGGGTCAACAATGCCCAGGAACGCCATGGCGGTCTGCAGGACGTCCATCAGGTGCGCCTTCGGCGATCTCTGCTTGAATATTTCTCCTGATTCAGCCGGAAGCTCCCTGCTTTCTGCAAGGTTATTTGAAAAGTCCTGGAGTTCCCCGGCGTCCGGGAGTGTCCCGAACAGCAAAAGATAGCAAACCTCTTCATACGTTGATCGTTGCGAGAGCACCTGGATATCATGCCCGCGATATGCAATGTTGCGGTTTTTCGGCCGTATATCGCTTGTCGATGTTATGGCGGTGCGGTATTCGCAATCAGGATAGTAAAGAACGCTCATATCACCATCCTCACATCCAAGGTGATTTATCGGTTACTCTTCTGTTTTCGGTCAGGACTCGGGCTGATGTCGATTATCTTGGGTGATGACCGGATTGGCGAGGAACTCGCGTCCTTTGCCAGGTCCGCCGTTCTGTGGGGTCTGTGATGAGAATCACCGCCGCCGGTCAGGGGAGCTAAACGATTTTTTGCCTCCAGCAGAACGCGAGCTTGACGCGCTTCACCTGCGTCCCGGCGACGCTGCATTTTTTCATCTTCAACGTCTTTATCGGCGGAAAGCACATAGCCGATCTGATTATACCGGCGCAGCGCCGCAGTGTCTTTGCTCAGCGCGAGCCGCCCAGCCGACATTTCGGCTGCTAAACGCAGAGTACTCTCAAAGTCCCTTTCTATATATTGCTGGTTGGTTATTTCTCCGTCCTGAAGGTATCCGATCATTGGCTTTGCCATGATAGACTGATGACGCACAAAGGATGTCAGCATACGCATTGGTATCAAGCGATAACCGCCCGGTCCTTCAAGAACAAGCGGCGCTACCATGATGTCGTTCCAGATATAATCGGCACGCCGCAAGTAGCGGGTGCGCTCGATGAACGACTGGTAATTCGAACCCGTGGTCGTTCCGTGCAATGACACATAGACCGGAACAATCAAGTCATGATAGAGAAACTTCTGGTGAAGCTCCGGCAAACTATCTGCCTTAATAGCGCAGCGATATTCCTCATCACGGCCGATATGCGTAGGGCAGATGTCGCAGGCAATACAGCGATTGATGCGTTGACCGGTCAAATTGACCACGGTTGAATGCATGTCGGGCTTGAACCGTGCCACAAGTCGGTCTACCTCGCGTGCCCCGATATTGTCTGAGTCATGTAATATGAGGAAAAGAGTTTTCGGCTTATCATGCAGCCTGTGTCCGGACCGTATCTGCTTCAACACCCGCGAAATACGCCGTCCGGTTCCCATGGACGTATCAATGCCGTATGCATCTTTATGCACTGTGCCTACGTCCCCCGCTTGACCGGTTCCTCCGTATTGGGCAGTCGAGTCACTGTCGTTACCCACGCCCAACAACCCCAGGTTCACCATATCGAACATTTGATACATCAGCGTCGTTTCCTGGCCGCCGTTGCGTTTTGATCCGACTGAAAGTCCGCCGTAAACACTGCCGCGCATGGCCGATTTCAGCTCGGAATCACCGGCGATGAATTCAATCAGGCTTTCCACAGGGCTGCTGCGATCACCAAAATAAACCGGGCTCGAGATTATTAAGCCGTCGGCCTCGAGCAATTTGGCGCGAAGGATTTCAGGATTGCGTTGCTGACCAGTAGCAGTAAAATGTTCGGAAAGGGACAAATGATCTATATCGGCGCCTTCTTTGTGCGCAGCCCACAACGCCGCAGCGAGTAATACCTCGGAATTGCTCAAACCCGAATCACCGCGGTTCTTCATTAGATTATCATATATTTCAAGAAAGTTTTTCCCTTCTTTTCTGCCCGCCTCGAGGTAGTTCTCGATATGCAATTGCGACTCGCGTGCAAAATATGCTGTGAGATCTTCCTGCTTGTCTATTTGCTTCAGTTGATCGATCAGGCTGCGATTGCCGGCGCCCCAACGCGCGTTGCGCAAGCTTGCTGCAATACCGATAATCTTTTGTGATTTCATTCTAAATCTCCTTTTCGGTGCAAAATAAGCAATCAATACTTCTCTCGTGAAACTGCTTCAGAGAGCAAATATTTTTGAAGAAAATGCACCTTTGTCGACAAATAAGCAATTTACATGCCTGCTACCACGATAAATAATGAAGTTGTTGATTATCCGCGCTATATTTCCACGTTGCGCAATAAAATGCATTTTGTCTCATACACTGGTAGAAGTTTCCAAGAGATTATTTGTCCAGAATTTGGGCGAAAGAGTCGGATTACGTCTTTATTATTACTTAAGGAGACAACTTAAGGAGAGAATTTGCGTATTTGGAAAGAAAGAGTTTGTTGATCGACGCAGCTATTTATTCATTTTTACGGCAGGTACTATTTTTTTCAGGCATCTTGCTTTTAAGATATCGCAGCCCGGTCCAGATCAGCACAGTTGCGAAAATGATCCGTAAAACGGTTTCCGAAAGTACATGCGCCAGCGTTCCGCCAAGATAAGTACCGAACAGAATCCCGGGAATGAGTCCCATCAAAAGATTTGTTTTGACATTCCCGAGTTTCCAGTGTGTATGCGCGCCGACAGCGCCCGCCGGTACCATTGCAAAAAGCGAACTGCCTTGTGCCAGGTGCTGTTCAAAGCCAACAAGCAGCACCATAGCCGGAACCATGATCGATCCGCCTCCGACGCCCATCATACCGGAGAGAAAACCGGTGAAAACGCCGGTTAAGAGCAATACGAGGATTTTTGGCAAACCCGATTCCATGCCATGAACATGCGGAAGATAAGGTTTGAGAAGCAAAAGGAGAGACACGAAGAGGAGAAAGCCGCCAAAGGACTTTTTTAACATCCACTCAGGTAATGCATGGGCATATCGAGCTCCCGCCCGTGCGGTCACCGTGGCTGTTGTAGCCAACAGAATTGCAGCGGTAACATCGACGCTGCCCTGCATCCCATAAGCAACGGTACCCGCAACGCCGGTAAAGACGAGGGTTACGAGACTCGTACCATGAGCTTTGATTTGATCCATCTTCAAAATATCGACCATGAAGAGGATTATGATGACGCCGCCGCCGAGTCCGACGAGGCCTCCGAACATACCGGCTAAAAAACCGATGAGAAAACTCATAGTGTTGTCATGATAAGTTCGCTATCCAGAGACTTTGTTCGTCTGCAAGTGTAATCACAGTATAACATGAGGTTGGCGGGAAAGTAAATCCTCTTTGCGAAAAAGTCCTTGCGCAGTAACGGCCCTTAAGGTATACTTTTATGCATCGTTGTTGTTAGAGTGTTTCTGGATTTGCCCGATAGATAGAAATGACAAATCCGCATAAATGGCGGAACGCCGTTCGCTATCGCATAAAATGGGAAATCTGCTGTCAAGCAATGCGATAAGGCGCTTAGCTGAGCAAACGAAACAATTTTTAAATCCGAAACGAAAGGAGAAAAAGCAATGTTGATTGTTAAAAAAGGTTATTTTATTGCATTGGTTTTCATTATCGCCGTGTTTGCGACAGAGGCCATGGCCAAAAGCAAGATAGGGATACTCATCTGGAGTGAAGAGAGCCGCTATGCCGAGGCCAACCGAGGCTTCATGGAACAGCTCAAGAATGATGGTTTTGCGGAAGCACAGGTTGATTTCACGATAGAAAATGCGAAGGGAAACAAAGTAAAGGCGTCGGAATTGGCGCAAAAATTTGCTTCACGCGGGATGGATATGGTCGTAGCGATCGGCGCGAGCGCAGCGATTGCTGTTGCTAAAGAGATCAAGGACGTGCCGGTTATCTTAAACTTTGTCTACGACCCTGTTGATGCAAAAATTGCCCAGTCCTGGCAGAGTTCAGGCAACAACACTACAGGGACAACCCCAAAATATCCAGTGTCGAAACTGGTGAGTTACCTCAAACAGCTCGCGCCGGTAAATAAATTAGCCGTCCTGTACACGTCGGGTGAGAAGAACTCAGAGGCTCAGTTAAAAGAGTTTCTGGCAATACAGGCTGATTCTCAAATCACCATTGTACCGGTCGACTTGTCCCGGAAAGAAGAGGTGAGTTTGACCATACCTGATGTCTGTCAGCGAGTGGATGCGATATATTTTTCCGGCAGCAACATTGTGTCGCAGACAGCCGCTGAGATTGTGGACATAGCGGCCAAAGCGAAAGTGATTACCGTAACACATCTCGATGACCTCGTAACGAAAGGCGTGCTCTTGGGGGTCTATGCAGATCCGCTTTTAGTAGGTAAGCTGGCGGGAAAGAAGGCAGTAAAAATTTTGAAGGGTGCAAAGCCCTCATCCATTCCCATAGAATCCATGAAAGACTTGGAGGTTGTTATTAACATGAAGACGGCAAGAGCGAGCCGCATCGATGTGCCGTCGGCTTTTTTGAAGACAGCAACGAAGGTGATCGAATAACACGCCTGGCAAGGTTATATTGCAGCGAGCTTGCAATTCGGGGCCAAAATTAAATAAACATTAGTCCATAAAAAAGCACGGGGCACAAATATAGCCCGTGCTTTTTTTTACAAAATGGGGACTCATGATGTCCCCCCGCCGATGCCGCAATGCCTCCAGGTAAACCGGCAAGACAGCCGATCAGAAGACTTATAGTCATATTCATATAGACTCTTTCCAAGCTTGTCTTCGCGAAGAGTTCACGAAGACAGCAACCTGCCCAGGACAGAACACATATTATTTTGATTTATTCATAAAGAGCTGACAGTGCCTATAATGTCTCGGACAACTCTATAATTGCTGCTGCGAGGAGCGGAAACATGATCTCGTGGTGGCCGGTGAGCGCGTACCCCTTGCCGCCTTCCTTCGTGGGGCGGTGTACAACGTTCGCATTTGGTCGATAGTGCTGAATGAAATCCATGTTGACCGTGGTAAAGTGCCGAAGCGGGTATCCGAGGTTTCGACAGAGCGTCACGGCCTTGAGGAAAATTTCCGGCAGGAGCACCGCTGACCCGAGATTTATGTAAACGCCTCCCTCGAGATCGGACACCAGCGAGCAGAACGTTCGGAAATCCTTATGAGCGGCTGCGCCGGTTGACCGGCCGTCGAACGACGGGTGCATGTGGATGATATCGGTCCCCAGTGCTATATGGACCGTCACGGGTATCCCCAGACGCTCACCGGCAGCGAGCAGACTCCGGTCCTTATACGGGAAGCTGCCCGCGCTGATCATGTTGCCGACTGCCTTGCCGATCCCCTTGTCTTCGTCGGAGCTTTCCGCAGCAGCATGAACAGCCTGATTTAGCATGCTGCCGGTTTCTTCCGCCATGCCGAAAGCGCCGCTCAGGATCTCCTTGTCCACGTCTTCTGATGTCTGCCCGATAAAAGCAAGTTCAAAATCATGGATGATCCCGGCGCCGTTGAGCGAAAGGCTCGTGATGATACCCCGTTCCATCAGGTCTATGATCACCGGGCTCAACCCTACTTTGATGGGGTGGGCGCCCATCCCGAGCATGACGGGCTTCTTGTTTCTGCGAGCCTGGACCACGGCGGATGCAACTTCCTTCAGGTTTTTCGACGCGAGGATGTCCGGAAGGGCGGAAAAGAAATCTTTAAAACTCCTCCCCGGCTGATGAGGTTTGGAAAAATGATCGATCCTGACCTTACTCGGCCGATCCTTGAGGGAGTAGCGTTTTATGTGAGAGATGTCTATCTTTTTCATGGAGACGGGGGTGTCGGCTCAGTGAGGCCTGCCAAAGAGTTCTTCATCCACCATCTCGCAGATAGTGTGGCCGAGCGTGATGTGGGTTTCCTGTATCCTCGGGGTATGCTTCGTCGCAACAATGAATGAATAATCGGCTGACTGTGCTAATTTTCCACCGGACCCTCCGGTAATAGCGATGATCTTCATGCCGTTCTTTTTCGCCACCTCAACCGCCTTGAGGACATTGGGCGAGTTGCCGCTCGTGCTTATGGCGATCACGATATCGCCTTCGTGACCGAGCGCGGCAAGCTGCTTCGAAAACACCTGAGAATAGTCGTAATCATTGCTGATGCTCGTCAATACGGCCGGATCGGTGTTCAGGGCGATCGCAGGGAGCGGCGGGCGCTCCATAAGAAAACGGTTCACGAATTCAGCCGCAATATGCGAGGCGTCGGTGGCGCTGCCCCCGTTTCCGAAGAGGATCACTTTTTTCCCCTCGCGGAACGCCTGCGCGATCAGTCGGACGACATCTACGATCTTTTCCGCGTTTTCCCTGACGAATGCGGTCTTAACGCGAGCGCTCTCTTCGAAAATTTTTATTATACGATCCCGCATGTTCTTTCCCTTTTTTAATGCTCCGGTATTATATTCCAAGCCTCATAAATGTCAAGGCAAAAGGGGATGACGGCGCATAGGGCGGATAGCAGAGGGCAGGGCGCAAAGAGCGTTCAGTAAAATCCGCGTTCCATATCCTGTGCCCAATGCCCTTTGCCCACAAAAAAGAAAGGGCCCCGGTATATACCTAAAATATAATACCGGGGCTTTCGGGGGGGTAATCTACAGCCCAGCCCGGTTCCTTCGTGAGAACCCGGCCGGCCCGTAAATTGAAAGGCTTTATGTGAACTAAATTTAACATATTTTTATTGTTCTGTCAAGTTTTTTAAGTTACAGCTAATTAACTTGTTTTTACAGCATGTTGACCCTGCAAAAAATCAGCCAGCGCCCCAAAATCGCCAATGCTCAGGGTCTCTGCCCGCCGGCCGAGGTCAATGCCTGTCGCGGACAGGACCTGGTCTGTCCGTTCCTTCGGAATACCGAGTTGGCGGATGGCATTTCGGAGTGTCTTCCGGCGCTGGGAGAAGGCGGCCTTTACGAGGAGAAAAAAGAAATGCTCGTCCCGCACCACAACAGCAGGCGCGTCCCGGACCCGGAGAGTGATGACTGCTGATTCGATCTCGGGCTGGGGCGTGAAGGCGCCCGGAGGCACGATGAATTCCATCCTCGCTTCGGTATAGAACTGTACCAGCACCGAGAGATAGCCATACTCCTTGCCGCCGGGCGGCGAGGCGATGCGTTCCGCTACTTCTTTCTGGAGCATGAGGGTGAGCGATGAAAACTTTTCCCGGACTTGGAGAAGCTTCCGTATGATGGGCGTTGAAATATAGTAGGGAAGATTGGCAACGACTTTCCATTTGCCGGGCAAGGTCTCGTACTGATACTCGAGCGCATCGGCATGGACGATCTCTCTGTTCGCCGTTCCCGAAAATTGTTCCCGAAGGCGGGGAATAAGCCGCTTGTCAAACTCGATAGCAATGACCCTTTTTGCCCTGGCCGCGAGTTCCCGCGTGAGATGGCCGAGTCCCGGGCCGATCTCGAGCACCTGATCGTCCGGATTGATCCGGGCAGCCTCAGCTATTTTTTTCAGATAATACGGCTCTTTTAAAAAATGCTGACCAAGCGATTTTTTTGGCCGTATAGGTCCGCCCTCGTCCATCGAATCCTCTCTCAACCGTTTCTATACGCGCAGTCGCGGGTCCAGCCTGTCCCGCAAGAAGTCGCCTAACACATTAAAACTGATCACGGTCACGCTGATCGCGAGGCCCGGGAAGATCACCATCCACGGAGCGGAACCAATGTAGGCGCGATTGAGACTGATCATCGAGCCCCACGTGGGGGTCGGGGGCTGCACGCCGAGGCCGAGGAACGATAGGGCGGCCTCGAGCAGGATGAAACCGCCGACGCGGAGACTGCCGGCCACGAGAAGAAGAGGGAGTGCGTTCGGAAGAATGTGTTTATAAAGAATTCTCGCGGATGAAGCGCCGAGCGCACGGGATGCCTCGACATAGGTCTGCTCTTTGAGAGAGAGAGCAACGCCGCGAACGAGCCGGGCGAAGCCGGCCCAGCCAACAAGCGTGATGGCGAGCATTGCCGAGGTGAGTCCCGGCTGCATGACCGCGCTGATGCCTATGGCAAGCAAAAGACTCGGAAAGGCAAGGAAGATGTCGAACATTTGTGAGAGAAATATATCAACTTTTCCGCCGAAATAGCCGGCGCAAAGTCCTAAAACGATGCCGATGCAGAGAGAGAGCGCGGATGCGGCAATGCCGACCGTGAGTGATACCCGGGCGCCGGCGACGATGCGCGAGAGGATGTCCCTGCCTTTGCTGTCCGTGCCGAAAGGATGGGCTGCGCTCGGCGGCTGTCTGAGACTGTCCAGGTCCATGTCGCGCGGCCCATAGGGCACAAGAAAGGGCCCTATGATCGCGGTGAGCACGAGCAGCACGATGAGCAGAGCAGCAATCGCGGCCGGCGTGGACGCGGTAAGGTCTTTATAAAAAAAAGTCTTCAACATGATTTTTATGATGCGGGGTAACCACCCCGGTCGTCCGCTCGCTCTGTCGATTAACCTGCTGATAATCCAACTTATAACTGATGACTAGTAACTATCAACAGGTATGAGTTACCGGTTGTAAGTTATAGGTCCGCAACGCGGTGCACGCTTACACCACGCCAACGGCGTGGTCGCGGCCGGCCTGTGCGCCTGAGCGGTTACGATGCAGGATGCACGATACAGGATTTAATCACGCGCCTTTCTTCATACATCGGGAATCGCATTATCAGGGTCAATCCGCTTCGAAAAAAGTTCTACTTTTTCAACCGTACGCGCGGGTCGATAGCGTGGTACGAAAGATCCACGAGAAGGTTCATGGAAACGAAGACCACCGCGCCGAACAGGACCACTCCCATGATGACGGGGTAATCTCTTTTGAGGATCCCGTCAAGCGCGTAGCGGCCGAGACCGTCCCAGCCGAAGATCGTTTCGGTAAGGACCGCTCCGTTCAGGTACGAACCGAGGTCAAGGCCGATGAGCGTAATGACGGGGATAAGAGAGTTTTTCAGGGCATGCTTCAGAACCACACCGGTCTCGGAAAGACCTTTGGCCCGGGCCGCCGCGATATACGGCTGCGAGAGCGACTCGATCATGGACGCGCGGGTCACACGCGCGATGTAGGAAAGGGAGAACGTACCGAGCGTCACCGCCGGCAGAATGATGTAGACCAGACTGCCGTTACCCATGCCTGAGGGAGGGAGCCAGCGGAGGTGCAGCGAGAACAGGAGCATCAGCGTGAGCCCGAGCCAGAAGATCGGCACCGATATGCCGCCCACGGAAATAAGCGTTACGATCCTGTCCTGCCATGCCCCGCGCTTTACCGCCGCGTACACGCCGAGGGCAATGCCTCCTGTTGAGGCGAACAGTATGGCTGCCAGGGCGAGCCTGAGCGTGTTCGGGAATTTTTCGATGAGGTCGTCCGCTATTTTTCTGTTCGTGTAGTTCGAGCGGCCGAGCTCTCCCGTGGAGATCAACTTTAAGTAGCCGATGTACTGGAGCGGCAACGGCCGGTCCTGGCCGAGCTCGGCCCGAATCCTGGCTATGGTCTCCGGATTTGCCCGATCACCGGCCATCCCCTGAACAGGGTCTCCGGGCAAGGCCTGCATCAGAATAAACGTGATGAGCGTGATGCCGAGGAGGGTGGGGATGAAGAGTAAAATCCTTTTTACGATATAGCGCGCCATGACTATAACGAATCTTACACAATCCGGCGGCAAACTGCAAGGCGCAAGTTGCCTCGCGATTTATTAAGACGGTTCGATAATCCCTCCGCCGACGACCGTGTCGCCGTCATAAAATACCGCTGCCTGGCCTGGGCACACGCCCGCAACAGGCCTGTCGAATGCGACGTGTACCCGCTTCTGCGGGAATGGCTCGATCACCGCGGAAACAAAAGGGGACCGATAGCGTATCTTCACGTCAACAGCCATCGGTGTTTTCAATTCATCAAAAGGGATGAAGTGCGGCTCGGATACCGCCATCTCCTTCGTGAGAAGAGCGTCATGCTGTCCCAGGACGAGCCTGTTCGTACTTGGTTCCACCCGGACGACATAGAGCCGCTCACCGGCGGCAACGCCGAGCTTTCTCCGCTGGCCTACGGTAAAGAATGCAATGCCGTCGTGCCTTCCCACCGTCGTGCCGTCCATCAAAATCATATCGCCGGGTCGCAGCGTTTCCGGAGCATGCTCTTTTAAAAAAGAGCGGTAGTCGTTGTCCGGGACAAAACAGATCTCCTGACTTTCCGGGCGTTCCGCCGCAGAAAGCTTAAGCCTCTGTGCGAGTTCCCGTACTTCGGTTTTACGATATCCTCCCAGGGGAAAGAGCACATGCTGCAACTGCTCCTGCGTCAACCGGTATAAAAAATAACTCTGGTCCTTGCCGGCGTCGACACCTTTTTTGAGCAGCAGGCGGGAAGAGGCGGGCTCAGAATCGATCCGCGCGTAGTGCCCGGTTGCCAGATAGTCAAATTTGTTCGACCGCGCGTATAAGAGCAGCACGCGGAACTTGACGAGATCATTGCACCTGATACACGGGTTCGGAGTGCGGCCGCGACGGTACTCGGAGATGAAATCCCCGACGATACTCTGCGAAAACTCGGCCTGTGCGTCGAGCAGGCGGTGCGGGACTTTGAGGTGATCGCAGACCGTGCGGGCAGAATCGATGTCACAGCAGAGCCCAGGCGACAGCTTCAGGGTGACGCCTTCAACGGCATACCCCTTCTGCTGCAACAGGGCAGCGGTCACCGAACTGTCGACGCCGCCGCTCATGGCCACGAGAACGCGCTTTTTCATAGTGTTAAAATGCTACCATCGATCCTTTTCCTGCCCGGTGCGCATCAGCATCTACCTGCGGCAATATTAGCGCTGTTTCCACTTCAGCACGAGGAGGGCAGCGGAACCGAGGACGAAGAGGATTCCTCCCGTGAACGCCCAGGCTGTGCCGGGGTCCCTGGTGATCATGAGCAGGGCAACGGGCCGGGGATCAAGTTCGAAGCTCTTGAGGTAGATCCCCGCGCCCTGGTAAAAGAGCGGCTTGTTCGGGCCGAGCGTGCCCATCGCGACCCGCTCGTTGTTCTCGAAGAGCAGAACATCGGCGGACCAGTCCTTCGGGAAACCCCTGTCGTCGGCCTCAACGCGAATATCACGAAGATACAATGCCCTGTTCTCCGGCAGGCGCGCAAAGGTGCCTTTCAACATGCCCCCGGAAATCTTGTATCCCCACGCGGCGCCGAGAAGATGCGCGAAGAGAATGAAAAGGAACCCGGCGTGTACGACCTGCGGCGAGATGCGGCGAAGAAAATCGGCACGGGACCATCGGATTTTTATCGCCTGGATGCTGCAGACGATCGTATTGATGGCAAGCAGTACAAGGGCCGCGAGCGAGAGAAAGAACCACCATGTCTGGAACGGATTTTCTGCCGCCACCCCGGCGACCCACTGAAAGAGCAGAAGGTCGTTCATCGGCTGGAAAATATTCCGGTGGACGGGCATCAGGTATGAGCCGATGAAGAAGAGGACCACCAGTCCCAGCAGAGTCCAGACGGTCGTTTTGAGGGAGAGAAAAAAGTTTTTCATAAGATACGCCGCAGAGGGCATAGCGCATAGGGCAGAGGGTTTTTCTCTTACGCTTTGCGCTCTGCTCTATGCTCCGTGCGCTTCCTAAAACTCATGCGAGCTCTTCATCAGGAGTCCCACGCCTACATAGGTAAACAACACAATGACGAAACCCGCGATGCCCATCCATGCCACCGGCTTTCCTGTCCAGCCCTGCACGAGTCTCGCGTGCAGATAGAGGCCATAGAAAAGCCAGACGATCGTGGTCCAGAGTTCCTTCGGTGTCCAGAGCCAGTAAGTGCCCCAGGCCAGGTACGCCCAGATAGCGCCGAAGAACATGGCAAGAGAAAAAAGAACATAGCCCAGGAGCACGACGCGGTACTGGTGCGTTTCCGCGGAGCGCTCTTTCGTGGCGAGCGACAGAACGCCGAACACAGCACCCAGCGCGAAGAGCGCATAGGCGATAAAAGAAAGGATAACATGGAGCTCGAACCATATGGTCTTGAGTACCGGCGGCAGCGGCCCGGCCATAACCGGCGAGACGACTGAGCCGGTGAGAAATACCAATAGAACAGGAATGGTAATGTATGAAAACAGACCACGCTTCCGGTTCCACCCCGCGATCGCGAACGATGCACCAATCGAAAAGGCGAGAAAACCGAGTGTATCGTGAAGGCCGATGAGCGGTATTCTGCCGTACTGAATCGCAGCCGCTCCGATGAGAACGCCGTGAAGACCCAGCGCCGGCAGGATCATCCGCGGACGATACAGGGCGATGGGATAGAGTATGAAGAGCGCTATTTCCATAGAGAGAAGACACAAAAGGCATCCCGATTGTCCGAGATGCCTCTGTTTATGATACATGGGTGATAATGGAACGTTCGAAAACTATTTTTTCCCGAGGATTGCCTCTTTTGCGGCCTTGGCAACGCGGAACTTTACGACCTTCTTGGCAGGGATCTTGATCGCCTCGCCTGTCTGGGGATTTCTGCCCATGCGAGCCTTGCGGTTCACGAGGACGAGTTTTCCCAGGCCCGGAAGCGTGAAGGCGTTCTTTGCCTCTTTGTACGCGAGCGCTGCCATGTCTTCCAGGATCTGTACCGCTAATTTCTTCTTGATGCTTGCCTTCTTCGCAATGTGGTCCGCAATCTGAGACTTCGTCATGGCTTTTGCCATAAACTTACCTCCTTTAATAAAATGAAATTGAGAATTTCCGACCGCCTGAGGCAGGTTATCTGCACCCTTCGAAACAAAGTATATACAGTCCCAGGGAAAATAGCAAGCAAAATTTTAATAAAAGTTTTTTATTTTATCAGATAACATCGGACAGGACTGCGTGAAGGGGTCCTGTGAGAAAAGAGCACCGTGATTTTAACCCTCGAAAAGCAAGCCGGCCTGGTGCTCTTTTTCCTGCGCATGCCAGCCGGCAGAAAAACAAAACCGCCTGTTCCTCCGAAGCAATTATTCGATCTCAGTCGCGAAGGGTGAACGTTCAGTACAAAAAATGAACAGACGGGTGAATATCTTGCCTTACTATGATGTCTTTCCCGCCGCGCGATGGGAGAAAATCTCATGACGTACCTTGCGGCGAAGAGGTATCCGCAGCCCCAAGGTTTTCCGTTGACTTTGGCGGCCAATTTGTGTGATAATTCAAAACTCCAGCAGGAGCAGGAAATTACCATTCTTTATTTAATCAGGAGGCATGGTCATGGCCACAAAAACAAATTTCATCCTTAAAGTTGCGGAAGCGAAGCTTGCAGATGTCCAGAAGGCGCTCAAGGACGCAAATATCAACGTGGTGAGCATTATGGAGATCCATAAGGAAGGGGCATAGTTTTACGCCCCACGTTTTTCGATCAACGGGATGCTTCCCAACGAGCGCCGGAGGACCATGCGAGCGTAGGACCGGACGTTCTGCAGTTCAGGACACGGCATACGATCACAGTCCCCAATCCTGTAATCTGCTATACTTGGCTTATACACTCCACGCGAAATCATGAAAATTACACTTGCTGAACTCGAACGTGTCGCAGAGGCCCTTTCGGTAAAGGTGTCGTATGACGACCTTAAGACGTCGAAAGGGGGTTCGTGCCGGGTGATGGAATCCCGCAGGATCATCATCAACAAACACCTCGCGGCCGGTGAAAAGATAAATCTTCTGGCGCGGGAACTTGCAGGGTTTGACCTGGGCGGACTGGCTGTTCCGGAGAACGTGCTGAAAAAGATACGGCACGAAGCGGAGCGTTGTTCCGCGTGACGCCTCGCGTGTAAAAAGCACAGAGGCAGCGCCGGCGATGCAGCATAACCGAGGAGTCCGCTATGAATAAAGCAGTGCTTCTCATGGTGATCGCGCTTTGTATAGAGGGGTGTACGTATGCCATCTCCCGCGATATGGCGGGGAAGGCGGATAAGACCATTACCTTCAATATGATCATGACGGACCCCGAGGCGTTCACAGGAAAGCTCGTTATCTTCGGCGGGACCATTGCTTCCGTCAAAAATGCCAAAGAAGGAACCTTCATTGAGGTGATCCAGAAGTCCCTTGACTATTGGGGAAAGCCCAAGCGCACGGATAAAAGCAGCGGCAGATTTCTGGTCTTCTACCGGGGCTATCTCGACTCCCTGGTCTATTCTCCGGGGCGCGATATTACCGTAGCCGGAGAGGTGGCCGGCACCCGGCAGCAAACGCTGGGAGCAATAGACTTCAGCTACCCGCTCCTCTTTTCAAAAGAGCTCAAGCTCTGGGAGAGACCGGAGATGTCCGCACGAGAGCCCAAGTGGTGGGACCCGCTTTATGATCCCTATGGGCCTGAGACCGGCATAAGGCCATGATTGCGTAAGCCCGCGTTCCTTCTCCATCGTTCGCTCCCTCCGCGACCTGATGCTGAGACTTCAGCGGCAAACTTTCTATTTATTGCATCGCCTCTTTTAAGGAAGCAATTATGAAAAGGGTGAGATATACAGGGCAGATCATAGCGCTCCTTGCCGCAGTCGTCGGGGCGGTCAGTTGCGCTCCTCCGTTTCCGAAAGAGGTCCTCGAAAAGACTGACCGGAACATCTCGTTTCGAGACCTCCGGGAGAACCCCGAAAAATATAAGGGCACATGGGTCATGGTCGGCGGCATTATTGTCGATGCCAAAAGCATGAAGGAGGGCTCATACCTGGAGGTTCTTCAGAAGGCACTGGACAGCCGGGGGAGGCCGCTTCGGACGGACGCAACGGAAGGACGGTTCCTGGTCTTTTCCGAAAAGTTTCTGGACCCCGCCGTGTATCCACGTGGGCGGGCGATCTCGGTTGTGGCCGAGGTGGCCGGCAAAAGAGTCCTTCCCCTGGGCGATATCGAGTACCAGTATCCCCTGCTTAATGCCAAAGCAATACGCCTGTGGGAGCCGTACACCGGACCGACATTTCATTTCGGCATCGGCGTGTTCCATCAGTTCTAAAGGAATTTCATGAACGAGGAGTTCCCATGAAAAAAGGCCAACAACTCATTTTCTACATACTGATGTTCTTTGCGTTCATCAGTTTGTTCCGGTTCTTTTCCGCTCCACAACCGGAAGATATTTCCTACGACAAATTCAAGACCCTGCTCGCGGAAAAACAGGTAAAGGATGTTGTCGTCAACAAGGACCAGATCAGGGGCGTGCTCCTCCCCGCGACGACGACGGAGAAGGGAAAACCTTTCTCGGTCGTGCGCGTTGATGATCCGGATATCGTCAAGGACCTCCAGCGCGCCGGCGTGACCTACCGGGGCGAGATATCGGACAACTGGGTCAGAGACATCCTGCTCACCTGGGTGCTTCCGCTCATTCTGCTTCTCGGTCTCTGGAGTTTCATCTTCAGAAAAATGGGAGCAGGAGGCCCCGGTGAAACCTTCATGAGCTTCGGGAAATCCCGCGCCAAGATCTACGGTGAGAGCGACGTGAAGGTCACGTTCAACGACGTGGCCGGCGTTGATGAGGCCAAGGAAGAGCTCATGGAAGTGATCGAATTCCTCCGCCTCCCCGAGAAGTTCACGAAGCTTGGGGGCCGCATCCCCAAAGGGGTGCTGCTCGTCGGCCCGCCGGGGACCGGCAAGACGCTCCTGGCCAAGGCAGTGGCCGGTGAGGCTAAGGTCCCGTTCTTTTCCATGAGCGGCTCGGAGTTTGTCGAGATGTTCGTGGGCGTGGGCGCGTCACGCGTTCGCGACCTGTTCCAGCAGGCCGTGCAGAAAGCGCCGTGCATCATCTTCATTGATGAACTGGACGCAATCGGCCGCGCGCGCGGTGTGGGCATGGCGGGCGCTCATGAAGAGCGTGAGCAGACCTTGAACCAACTTCTTGCCGAGATGGACGGCTTTGACCCGCGCAAGGGCGTGATCATCATCTCAGCAACCAACCGGCCGGAGATACTCGACCAGGCCCTGCTCCGCCCGGGACGCTTCGATCGGCACGTGCTCGTGGACCGGCCGAACATCAAGGACCGCGAGGATATTTTGAAGATCCACATCCGCGGCGTCAAGCTCTCGAAGGACGTGGACATCGCCGTGATCGCGGCGCGCACACCCGGGTTTGTGGGCGCGGACCTCGCGAACATCGTGAACGAGTCCGCGCTGTTGGCCGCACGCAAGAACAAGACCGAGGTGGACATGACGGACTTCGAGGCTGCAATCGACCGCATTGTCGCCGGCCTTGAGAAAAAGCGGCGTGTCATGAACAAAAAGGAGAAGGAGATCGTGGCATACCATGAATGCGGCCACACGCTCATGGCCGAACTTCTTCCTACGACCGACCCGGTCCATCGGGTGTCCATCATCCAGCGCGGCATCGCAGCGCTCGGCTACACCCTGCAGCTCCCGACCGAGGACCGGTATCTGATGACCAAAACCGAACTTCTCGACAAGCTGTGTGTCATGCTCGGCGGCCGCGTGGCCGAGGAGATCGTCTTCAAAGAGATCTCGACAGGCGCCCAGAATGATCTTCAGCGCGCCGCGTCCATCGCGCGCAGCATGGTCACGGAATACGGCATGACCGAACGCTTCGGCCCGTTGACATTCGAAAAAGAACGACGGTCCCTGTTCCTCGATATCGGTCTGCCCTCGGGAGTCAAGGAGTACAGCGAGGACACGGCCCGTGAGATCGACCAGGAAGTAAAACGTCTTATAGACGACGCCTACAAGAAAGTCAAGTCTACACTCACGACCAACCAGGACAAGCTCAAGACCCTTGCCGTCGTGCTCCTGGAAAAGGAAACGATCGAGGGGGATGAGATCAGAAAAATATTGGGATTGCCGGAGAAGAAGAAAGAGGGGTGAGAATAACGACGCACGATGCATGATGCAGGAACCGTGATCATCCGAAACAATGAAAGAGCGCCCTTGCAATTAAGGGCGCTCTTTCTATACGTACACGGTTTTGAGACGTCGATTCCTACACGAACCGTACCGCCTTCACCGCCTTGAACCCTACGGCGCCGCGTTTCATGACGCCGTAGTCCTTGAGGTCTATGACCTTCTCTCTGTCCTTCTCGTCGATCACCTTCACCTGCTCGCCTTTGCGCACGACCCTGAAGAGCGCGATCTCGCCGTTCCTCACGTTCACGAGCTTCACGCCCTTGCCCGCGCCGCTCAGGAGGGGAACGTCCTTCGCTGCGATGACGACGGCCTTGCCCTCGGAGGTGAGGAACAGGACGTGGGTGAGGTCGATGATATCCACACCCATGATACTGTCTCCGGGTTTCAGGCCCGCGAATTTTTTCCCCGCCCGCGTGGTAACGGTATTGAACATCGACAGGTCGAACTTGAACCCGACGCCCCTGGCAGAGACAGAGATCCCCATTATGGTCGCAGGTTTCCCTGCTGCTTCTTTTTTCTTCCCCTTCTTTTTCTCCTTTTCCTCTTCTTCGACGAGAGGGGCCGCTGCTGCACCCGACAGCAGCGTTGTCAGGTTCATGGCGGTCACCGGCCGTTCGCCGTCGCCGAATTTGAACAGATGCTGCACCGGCTCGCCGAAGCCGGAGCCGGCGGGCAGATCATAGGCCTTGATCACATAGGCCTTGCCTGCGGACGAGAAGATGGCGATGTTGTCCCTGGTATTTGCCGGGATGAGCGCAAGGAGCGTGTCTCCCTCCTTGAACCGAAGGTTCTCCCCCACGGTCTTGGCGCGCCTGATCCATCCCATCTTCGTCAGGATCACGGTCACGTCCTCGTGGACGATGAAGTCCTCCTGCGTGAACTCCATCTCTTCCACCGCCTTGATGACGGACTTGCGCTTGTCGCCATATTTCTCCTTGATCTCGAGAAGCTCTGTTTTTATCAGGACCCAGATCTTTTTCTGGTTCGCGAGGATGGCCTCGATCTCTTTTTTCTGCTTTGACTTCTCGGCCTTTTCTTTGAGTATCCGTTCGATCTCAAGGCCGACGAGCTTGTAGAGCTGCATCTCCAGGATGGCCCTTGTCTGTTCGTCGTCAAGCTTGAAGTGCTTCTTGAGTTTTCCCGCCGCTTCCTCGCGGGATTTTGCCTTGCGGATGATCTTGATGGCGGTGTCGAGGTTGTCGTAAAGCACCTCGAAGGCCTTGAGGAGATGGAGCCTGGCCTTGAGCAGTTTGAGGTCGTAATTGAGCCGCTTGGTCGTGACCTCGTACCGGAAGTCAAGGAAGTACTGAATTACCTCTTTAAGGGACAGCCGCTCGGGCTCCATGTTTGGCTTGAGGGCCGTGAAGTTAATGGGGAAGGAAGCCTCGAGGTCCGTGTGCTTGAACACGTAGGCCATCACCAGCTCGGGATTCGCCTCGGCCTTTAGCTCCAGGACAAGCCTCACCTCGGCCGTTGACTCGTCGCGCACTGTTGATACCTGCGGGAGCTTGCGCTCTTCCACCAGGCCGATGATCTTCTCGAGCAGCTTCGCCTTGTTCACCTGGTACGGGATGGACGTGATGACGACCGCCTGCTTTCCGCGGGGAAGGTCTTCCAGGGCGTACTCGCCGCGGATCCTGACGGCGCCGCTTCCGGTCTGATAGATCTCCTTGAGCTCTTTTTTCGAGTTCAGGATCTGGCCGCCCGTGGGGAAGTCGGGCCCCTTGATGAACTTGAGGAGGTCCTTGACTTCGATGTTGGGATTATCGATCGCTGCCGCAAGGCCGTCGATCACTTCGGCGATGTTGTGCGGCGGAAAGGAGCAGCTCATGCCGACGGCGATTCCTGATGTGCCGTTCACCAGAAGCTGAGGGAAACGGGCGGGGAGTACGGCCGGTTCCTTGAGCGAGTTGTCGTAGTTCGGCCTGAACCCGACGGTCTCCTTGTCTATTTCAATGAGGAGCTCTTCCGCTATTTTTGAGAGCCTCGCCTCCGTGTAACGCATGGCTGCTGCCGGGTCTCCGTCGAGACTGCCGAAATTGCCCGAGCCCTCAACGAGCGGGTAGCGGAGGGAAAAATCCTGCGCCATTCTGACCATGGCATCGTAGGCGGCCTGGTCGCCGTGGGGATGAAATTTTCCGAGCACCTCACCCACGACCGCGGCGCTCTTCCGGAATTTTGCCGTGGGCCCGAGGCCCATCTCCCACATGGCGTAAAGAATGCGCCGGTGGACCGGCTTGAGCCCGTCCCGCACGTCGGGGAGCGAGCGCGACACAATGGTCGAGAGCGCGTAGGTGAGAAACCGGTTCTCGACCTCCGAGTGCAGGGCGGTGGTTATGATAGAGTTTTCCTTTGTCGGCATGTAATACCCCTTTCTTTGGTCACGGGCCGCGGAACGTTATGAATCGAAAATGATGGAAAAAGCTTCTCCGGTTCGCGTCCCCGTTCGGTCGCTATTCTACCACAAACGGAACGCAATTTTCAAAGTGAGTTTTTTTAAAAGTCGTGTATAATAAGGGCATGGTCGATATTCTCACCCATCAAGCGGAGTCCTACAGTCTTGAAACCTTCCACTGCGGGAACTGCGATCGGGATTTCCAGGCCAAGGTGATCACGTGGATCGACGTCTCCCGGGCGCCGCAGGCGCGGAAGGCGCTGCTCCGCTGGGAGTTCAATAATATTGAATGCGCCCACTGCGGGTGCCGCCACTTTGCCGGGGCCCCGTTTTTCTATGAGGATTTTGAAGAGGGGCTCCTTGTCGCCGTGTTCCCCCGGATACCGGAAAACCGCGCGAAGATCGAGGCGACCATAAAGGAAAAGTACGGCTACTACCCGGTGCTCGAGTATTTTTATGATATGACGCAGATATGGATGCTGCTTTACTTCCAGGAACATTACAAGGCGAACAAAAATCTGCGCGCCCTCTCGAGGATCGGGAAAGGGGAGGACCGGCTGCGCAGGTTCCTTCAGTTCCTCAAAGAGGACCCGATGATGATCGACATACGAGAGAAGCTTACGGAATGTTTTTTTGGAGACGCCTCGGACGATGAGCTTATGGATATCCTGAACCAGGCAGTCTATACGCTGGAGGGAATGCTCCCCTGGCCGAAGGACAGGAGGTGCCTGTGCGGTGCGGACCTTTCGAAAGAGTTCAAATGCTGCGGCAAGCAGGTGGACATCGACAGCCACGACCATCTGCTCTCCCAACACTACATCATTTACTGTCCTCTCTGCAAAGAGTCGCTCGCGGGGGCATCGTGCGAGGCCTGCGGCCGGGTTTACACATGGAAGCTCGGCGCCGTGGAATCGTATGCAACAGCGAGTCAGGAGCGCTGATGCCTGTGCGGTCGTCCCCGAAGGTCAATCCGTACCCAGAGCGCGGCCCGGCACCGGTATGCGAATAAATACAACAGGTTGGTCTCTCCTTGAATAACCTCCTGCATTCTTTCCCGCTCTGTCCTTTTATGTTGTACCGTGATTATGACATGAATTAACGTCACAAATGGAGGGATTCTACTCCAATACGGGGTGATTTCACCCCACTATCATGACGCAGCTTCCCCCCTGTTTTTCAACTCATTATTAGATTGAGGAAAATTTTCTGGCACTCTGATTGCATATTCTTATTCCGGCTAATAGTCTGCCGATGCTTCAGCATAATTATTATGAGCACTCTTGTTGCCGAGGAATCCGCTTGACGCATTGTGCATTTTGTGATAATTTCGTGCCGTAATCAGCAGTCTGTTGAATTCATATCCTCTTGCCGGGTCCACGATAAACAACGCATGGCAGGCATGACGGCAGGAGCGTGGATTGGGCGGGCAGCGTTTTAAAGGCCCTCGATGATCAGAGTTGATCCGGACGCTGATTTCCCCGCTTTTACCCAGCCTACATTTTTTGAACAACTAAGGAATCATGGGTGCACATTCGGCTCCATTCCAGTCCGACGATATATCTCTACGCAAGGCAAGAGGGATTGTGCTTAACGCAAACAAGGCAGGCTATCTGCGAGACCTTTTCTCGAGGGAGAAATGGAAGGGTCAGTTAACGGCCCTTTCCGACACGACCGGGTTCACGCTCAGCCTTTATTCCGGAGAGGGGGGGGCCATCTTTTCCACGGCAGAACGGAACCCGCCGTGCCGGGGCCTGCTCTCATCTCCGTATTTTAAATCACAATGCGAAACGTACTGCCGCGCCCCGCTGACGGACGTCATTCAGCAGGGAAAGCCGAAAATTTTCAAATGTTATGCGAAGATCGTGAGTTTCGCCCTGCCCATTGAATATATGAACGAGAAGGCGGCCATTCTGGGGCAGGGGTCCTTCGCCAACTACCAGGATTTTCGAGAATTCACCAGTTACCTGAGCGCCTCCGAGATGCAAGATCTTTCAGTAACAGCCCCGCTCAGTTTTACGAACGTCCGGCAGGCAAAGAATGCCTGCAGCCTCGTGGACAGCTCGTTCAGTCAGCTCCTGAAAAACACCCAGGAAACCATTACCCTGCAACAGAAGATAGACAGCCTGAAAAACCTTATCGGCAGATGGGGCGTTGATGCCCAGGACGAATTAGAGACTTCCTACGAACACATGGCGGCCAATCTGCTCTCGCTGCTTGATGTTCACTCGATCACCATCCTTTCGCTCGACAAACTGCGGGGGGTCTATACACACCATTACAGCCTGAAGAAGAACGGCGTCGCAACGGAGCTGTTCACGATCAGCGAGCAGGACAACATTGTTGCAGAGTTCAACAGGGGCAAACCGTTCATTGCCTCTTCGGAAGCTGTTCTCGCCTCCCGGCCGGATTTCCCGGCCGGCGTCAAGACCTTTTATTTATTTCCCATCATGGTCAACAAAAAGGTGGAGAGCATCCTCGGAATCTTTGACAATGTGCTCAAAGAGAGCGATATCTCTGTTGTCACCGCGTTCTGCAAGCAGACGGCGCTTTCCATAGAGAACCAGCGGCTGCATCGGGACCTCTACGATAAATTCGACCGGTTCGCCGCTGTTTCGGAGCTGACACAGTCAATAACCTCGATCCTGGATTATGAGACGCTGCTCAAGACGATCCTTGAAAAATCCGCCGAGCTGCTCAAGGCCGAACAGGGCTCTCTCATGCTTATCGACTATGAGACCAACGGGCTGCTCCTTGAGGCGAAGAAGGGCATGACCAACGGCAGAACGGAAAAACTGAGAATTCGAAAGGGCGAGGGGATAGCCGGAAGGGTAGCGGAACTCGGGGAACCGTTCCTCGTCGAAAATGTCGAGATCGACCCGAGGATCAAGCAAAAGAACCGGCTTCACTATAAGACATTGTCCTGTGTCAGCGTGCCGCTCAAGATAGAAGAACGCGTTATCGGCGTGCTTAACCTGTCGGACAAGATATCCGGAGAGGTTTTTGATGAAGAGGACCTGAAGCTCATTCAATCCTTTGCAACCCATGCCGCCATTGTTATGGAGAGAAATGTTCTGTACAGTCAGACGGAGAAGCTTAAAAAGCTGTCGATAACGGATTCTCTCACCGGTTTGCTCAATCGAAGATACTTTCACGAGAGGCTGGAGGAAGAGGTCTCTCGTTCCGGGAGGCATGGCCGCAACCTGTCCCTTTTGATGCTCGATATAGACGGTTTTAAATATTATAATGACACCTTCGGGCACCGCATCGGCGACAAGGCGCTTAAGGTCATCTCCGATATCATATTAAATTCTGTGCGGTCAATTGATATCGTGGCCCGGTACGGGGGCGATGAATTCATGGTGATCCTGCCCGAAACGGACAAGGCGCTGGCGATCCATATCGCCGAACGGCTGCGGACCGATGTGGCGAAGATCGTCCTGCCCACAAACAGCATGCCGGATGCGCCGCCGGTTGCCATTACCCTGAGCATCGGGATGGTGTGCTATCCCGAGCACGGGGGAACGGCCGAGCTGCTCCTTGAGCATGTCGACAAGGCGCTCTACCTTGCGAAAAAGAGAGGGAAGAACAGGATCGAGGAGTTCTCCTAGCATGTCATTCGGTACGCTCAACGAAAAAGATTTTTTCGGCAGAGGGGAAGAGCTGTCTGACCTGTACCGCCGGGCCCTCCAGGCTGAACAGGGCGCCGGACAGAGCGTCTTTCTGTCGGGCACCAGGGGCGTCGGCAAGACGGAACTCCTTAAACAGTTCTTCAGCCATCTGTTCTGGAAACAGGACCGGGTGGTCCCTTTCTACTACTCGGTCAATAACGCGCTCCTTTCCGCGGAAGATTTTTCGAGGGACTATGTAACGCGTTACATCTGCCAGAGACTCGCTTTTGAAAAAAAGGAGCAGGCCCTTTTACATCTCGACGGATTATCGATCGAAGGGCTGTCTTCGCTCGTGGAAGGAAGCAGGGCCGCGTGGGCGCGCGATATCCTTGACCGATATGCCCGGAACTCCGGCAAGCCCGTCGATTCACTCCGCGTCGCGCTCGGCGCGCCGCACCAATCAAGCCTCTCGAGCGGAAATCCCGCGGTGGTCCTGATAGACGAGTTTCAAAAGCTGAAAAATCTCCATATCAGCGGCGCCGTTGACCCTCAACTGGTCTCGCTGTTCGAGGTCCCGCTCTCGTTCAAAGGGGCGCTGCACGTGATCACGGGAAATGAGGCCGAGATCGAGGAGATGCCCGTCTCAGGAGGTCTCTCGCGGGTAACGGTTCCTCCGCTCGGGTCCGAGGATGCCGCTCAGCAGTTTCTCTCGCTGCTCCGCGCATTCGGGATATCCGTGAATGCCGTGCCGGACGCGGTTGTTCAGCATCTGGGGGGAAATCCGTTCTACCTGCGGTGCCTGGCGACGGCCGCGGGACTCAAGAAAAGCCGCGAAGAAAAAGAGTTCTGGCTTGCCTACCTCCAGGAAATCACGAACGGGAATATGTATCTCTATTGGTCATCGGTCCTGAAGAACTTTTTTCCCGATATGGGCCTGAGGAGAAACGTTGTCGAAATAACGTACAAGATGTTCCATACCCGGGAGTCATTGACCCAGGAGAAAATCACCGAGGCCTTTCCCGCGGGCGGTATGCATGCCGAGGCGATCGTTCGCGCCCTTCACCGCACGGGTTTCATCCAGGGCGAGTTCGGGGTTTTCAGGGCGTCCGAGGACAAGGTGGTAACGGATTTTATCAACTGCCTGTACATGAGAGTGATCCTCGGGATGGCCCCGTATGACATCGAGAAGGGGTTCCTTGAACAGCAGTCGGGAGAGACGACCGAGAGAAGGACGGCGTTCGAAATGGTCCTGCCGATGACCAGAGAGGCGGAGCTTGTAGCCGCGCGGTGTCTCGAACAGATCGGCAAGAACCTGCGGATCCATGAAGAAGCGATCGGCCAGCTTCAGATAGCGGTCATCGAGGCCTGTATCAATGCCCTTGAGCACAGCAAGGGGGGGGAGAAGAAGATCTATTTGAGCTTTGACGTTGCGGAAGACCGCATGGAGGTTTCGATTGAAAGCTCCGGACGGGAATTCGTGGTACAGGAGACGGGGGAACCCTTCATCGGGAAGAAACTCAGGGAAGATTTCGGGAGGGGATGGGGCGTAAAGCTCATGAAGCGTTTTACGGATTCCGTACGATTCGAAAAGACCGGCCGCGGGACAAAAGTGATCCTGGTGAAGAACCTTCCGAAAACGGAAACGGCTGGTGTTTATAAGGAGGGCGGGGCAAACGGTGAGTAATTTTTCTCTTTCTTTCAAGACGGATCAGGATGTCGTGGTCATGGCCCCGAAGGGATATGTCAACGACCTCGGGGCCGTGAGCCTCGAACAGGCAAGCGAGCAGGTCCTCGACCATGGGCTCAAAAAACTTGTTGTAAACTTTTCGGATATGCAGTATATAAACAGCATCGGGGCCTCCGTTTTCATCGGTATCGTCCAAAGGACCATTGAGAACGAAGGGCAGCTCTGTTTTACCAATATGAAAAAGGTCCATCAAGACGTCTTTGAGATGCTGGGCATTACAAAACACGTAAGGGTCTTTAAGGACGAACGGGACGCCCTCAGTTTTTTGAATGAGAATGGTTAACTGCTCAGGTCAGCCGTTCGCTCAGTCGCTTAGCGTGCTATAAGTCCGTGAAATTCGAGAGGGTCGGAGTTTTTGTCCATAGCGCTTACATTGGTAAAGCATT